>JBAUOG010001208.1:0-7086 GCA_049579625.1 Bryobacteraceae bacterium | reverse complement strand
CCACGACCTGTGGCCGTTGGAGATCCGGATGCACCAGGATGACTCGCGTGTCATGCGAATCCACGTCCAGCGCCAGCCGTTCTTTGAAAGTGCCCAGTAACTTCCGGTTCCAGAAGTCAAAAGCTATGTAACCACTCGTGCCCGGCAAGCCCAAGGTGCGTGAAAACACGACCTCTTTCGCCAGCGTTCCACTACGCCAGTTTGTAACGCCCACAACATCGTACGTGCCAAGCGTGTTGTTGACCTTCAGATCGAGAATCTCCGGATAGTTATGTATGTAGTACTCAGCCGATGTGTGCCGAAACGTATCCCACTCAATATCGTTGCCGCGGCTGAAGAGATCCACCGGCAGGATAGGAAGCGTCGGCATGGTCGCCTTCAATAGGCGCACGCGTTCGGTCGGCAGCTCCGGCATCACGCTAGCCAACGGGTACGCAACACCGGTCAGCGAAGTGTAACTCACTAAAGTTCTGGCTTCGGGTAGAGTGATGCCAAAGCCCGTCATGGGCTGTTCGCGGGTCCGCGCCGTTTCAACCACTACCGCCGGCCTGCTCACAGAAGCCTGCTCCACCGTCATCGGCTCGCCAAGCTCAAGTCCCTCCCCGGGCATCACGTACACCACGATGTGATTCAGGAATCCATTGGCACTGATCGAGCTAAACAGGGGATGCATGCCCTGCCAGTTGTTGTACAAATCGTGTCCGTTGAAATAGGAGTTGAAATACCCAATGCCATTCAATGGCGTTCCCGCCGGGCAGCCCTCGATAAACCGGTCTGGACCCAGCACCTCGCGAATCATCTTCAATCGCTGCCGGTAGTTGTCGAGCAGGTCGGCCGATGGGTCATGCAAGCGGGAGCGCTCAACGCTCGGAACGTACTTCGCGAACGCGTGCTCGCCGTCAAACTTGTAGTAGTCGAAGCCCCAATCGTCCAACGTGGTGAAAAGATGTTTCACGAAAGCCAGCGCTTCCGGATTCGTGGAATCGAGTGTCGGTGTCAGGTAATCCTGAATCGTCTCGCCGGATTTGTTGCGAACGTACCAGTCCGGATGTTCTTTAACGGCTCCCGCATAGGCGTTGGGGACCAGCCACAATCCCGCCAGCAAACCTCGTTCTTTAATGTGCGACGTGAGCCACTGCGGGCCATGCGGGAACTTCTTCTCATCCCATGGGCCGATCCACGTGTGCGCTTCATTCTTCGAACGGTCATATCCGTCATCCAGTTCTACATACTGAAAGCCGTACGGCTTCAAGTTCGCCGCCAGCCAATCGGCATTCTTGACGATGTCGCTTTCCGTGACCGCCTCGTAGTAACTGGTCCAGCTCGACCACACCGTTGGCGCGGTCTTAAAATGCGTGTCATCAAACGGAACGTAATACGGCACCCCGAGCCGCTTGGTGTAATAGTCGGGCACGATCCGGACCGTCGTGTTTCCCGAAACAGGCATAGTCACTTGAAGCATGCTTGCATTGTTCGAATTCCGCTCCAGCCGTGTTCCTTCCTGAAAGTCGATCGCGGTATCGGTCGTCCGGTCGAAGAGACTATGAAACTGCTCGCCTGAGACCGGGCCCAAACTGAAATACATCACCTCCGGATTCTCGCGGGGCAGATACGATTGGTTGCGTGTCATAGCGCCGTCGTAACCGCCGTGAACCTCGTTCGTTCCCTGCCAGGTGACGGGAACACCGCCCTCGTCCAGCGTGCGCGCCGGTATCCTCGTCATCGGAGCTGGTGCTTCAGCAGTCACGACTCCCGAGTAAGACGTGCAGGAAATCGTCAGGATGTCATCCCCAACCCGTATCTCCCAGCCCGTTTTCGGGTCGTCGGCCCGGATGTTGAGCCGGTTCTCACCAGCTTTGACGACATTCCATTTTTGAAACGCATGCGTCCCGTTTGGACCTTGGATGCTCAGCCGCGCATTTTCGAGCAGCGTGCCGATTAACAGATGTCGAACCCGCACCGTGCCGTGCTCGCCATCGGCGTCTATGTTCCAGCCGTCCGCCTTGAGGGAGACAAGATTGTCTGCCCTGGCCGTGAACGAAAGCGACGTCGCTGCAAGCAGAAGTATAACGTTCATCTTTGTCATAAGATCAAGAACGCCAGATACGGAGTTCCGGCGACCACAGATATTATCTACTTCTACGTTGCTTGGGAGGGGAGGCATTTCTACTTTGCCGCGACGAATTCAAACTTATTCCAACTTATTCCTTGACCCGATCTGTGGCCTGTGGTACTCTCGACACACTTTGCACAGTCGCCACTTCGGGACGGTGCCCGAGTGCGTAACAGGAGGAAATCAATGAAGAAGGCTGTTTTGGCTATTGGCAGTGCCTTGGCTTGGTTGGCTGCGGCCGGTGGATCGGCCTTTGCTGGCGTGGCAAATCCGAGCCCGGCGCCAGAGCCGAGTACCATTCTGCTGGTTGCCGGCGCCGGCGGCGCATTGCTCGTCATTCGCCAGTTGCGAAAGCGACGGTAAGGCGGTTGTAGAGAATGTTATGAAGAGTGTTGTGACGAATGCTTTCTGGGTTGCCGCCTTCCTGATCGTGACATCCGTGCCGGTCTTTGCCGGCGGGGCAAGTGCGAGCCCAGTGCCGGAGCCGAGTACCGTTCTGCTGGTCGCTGGCGCAGGCGGAGCGCTTCTTTTGATTCGCCGGCTCCGCAATAAGAAGTGATCAGAACAGTCACGAGTGGCGGGTACTCCTGCCCCGAGCCCGGCACAATTCTGCTTGTGGCTGGCGCGGGCGGAGCGCTTCTGTTATTTTGTCAACTGCGCAGGAAGAAGTAAGCAGGAGTTGAACCCTTGACCTGGTGGTCGTCGTTGGCGGCGAACGAGTCCGTCTTCTTCTGGCGGATCATGGCTGCTGCCTTCTTTGCGATCGGACTTTGGGAGATCCTGACGCCGAGCCGCTCTCTGTCACGATCGTTATTGACACGTTGGGGAAGTCACACTGCTCTCCTTGCCGTCGCTACTGCGATAAATGCGCTGATTCTGCCCATCGGTTTGGTCGCGGCGGCGTTCGCCGTCCAAAAAACCGCGTACGGCCAGTACATTGGTTTGCACGTCCCGTACGCAGTTCGCTTCGTCCTGGGTATTCTGCTGCTCGATCTCTGCCGCTATTTCGGGCATTACGCCTGCCACGTCTTCTCGCCGCTGTGGCGTATTCACTCTATTCATCACTCCGATACAGATTTCGACCTGTCTACCGGTTTCCGCCATCATCCTCTGGAAGCCTTCGTCTTTCAGGTCGTGGAACTGGCGTTGATTCTAGCGACGGCGTCGCCGCCGGCAGCGATTCTTGTCGGCGAGTTCGCTTCCGGCGTGCAGGCTATACTCATGCACGCGAATGCCGTCTGCCCGCCAGCGCTCGACCGGTTTCTCAGGATCTTCCTCATTACGCCCAGCTTCCATTTGGTCCACCACTCCAGCGACACAAAGGAACAGAACGCTAACTTCGGCATTTTGTTTCCCTGGTGGGACCGGATGTTCAATACCTGCATCGAGCACCCGGCACTCGGCGACGAAGTTCAGATTGGACTGGTGGGTGTGCCCGAACGCAGCGCTCTGAACCTTTGGTATCTCCTCGCCATGCCATTCGGTAGAATGCCCGGGACGGTAGAAGCGCCAAAAACGGAAGAAGTATCCACCGGTGTTGGCACTAATCGCCTCGCCGGTTAAGCGTCCTTCTTCCTGGAATAAACTGAAAGTAATCCTCGGGAGGGTGGCGCCGCCATCGCCCCGTGGGTACACTCCAGGTCCGCTTACGTAAGAGATGAAAGAGCTTCGACAAATGGTTGAAGCCTGGCAGCAGGCGAAACGAGATGGTGAAGAAGCGATCCTAGCCACAGTGGTCGACGTCAGTGGCTCGTCCTACCGGCAGCCGGGAGGTCGGCTCCTGCTCACCTCCACCGGTAAAAGGGTGGGCGCCATCAGCGGCGGTTGCCTCGAGGGTGATCTGCAGAAGAAGGCCTGGTGGCTGACCGAAGAGGGCCGTTCGGTGGTTCGCCTGTACGACACCAGCGCTGATGCGGATGGTCCGATCGAGTTCGGCCTGGGTTGCAACGGCGTCATACATGTACTGATTGAGCGTCTCCGGCCGGGCAAGGAAGCTCTTCCTTTGCGGGCCATTGAACGAAGCAACGAGCTACGACGTGCCGCCGCATTGGCCACCGTGATCCGGTCGAACGATCCGGATCTGATCGGCACGCGGGTTGCAATCCTTCCCGACGGTGAGTTACTACGGACCGTCGACGACAACCATCTTGGCAATTGGTTGGAAGCTGAGGCGCGTCGTGCGCTCGATGCCGGTTCCTCGTGCATCACAAAAGGGAAGTTACCATTTGGCGACGTTGATGCGTTTGTGGAACTCATCGAGCCGCCGCTGCATCTGTGGATCTTCGGCGCCGGGGACGACGCCATGGCCGTGGTCGACCAGGCGAAACTGCTTGGCTGGCGCGTATCGGTATTAGATGGGCGCAGCCACTATGCCCGGCAGGACCGTTTTCCGAACGCGGACTTGGTCCTGACCAACACGCTTGAAGATCCTTTGGCGGGACTCGTAGCAGATCGTTGGACGGTTGCGGTTGTGATGGCTCACAGCGTAAGCCAGGACACCGCTGTCTTGAAGGAACTGGTCCGTCATCAGCTGAGCTACGTTGGTGTTTTGGGACCGCAGCGGCGGACGAAGTGGCTGCTCGACGAAGCGGGACTCGCCGAGGCTGCGGCTGTTCAGCAATGGCACAGCCCGGTCGGTCTCGATCTGGGTGGCGACGGTCCGGAGCAAGTTGCACTCGCGATTGTCGCAGAGGCGCACGCCGTCTCGAGCGGCCGAGCGGGCGGCAAACTGCAAGACCGTGGTGGGCCCATTCATTTGACAAATGAACCACGGCCAGAAACGCCATTCGTTGTCAACACAATCGTGTGCGCTTAGACGATCAGTTGCCGCTTAAGCAGGAACTGAAGTAAACATCGGGCCTGCACTCGCCTCAGCCGTTGAGGAACGGCTCAAAGAACGTATCGTCGGCGTAACACCAGCCCCAGTCTTCGCCGCGCTCCAGCGAACGCACCATCGGATGTTTCGTGGCATGGTAATGCTTCGTGGCGTGCTTACCCTTCGAACTGTCGCAACAGCCGACATGCCCGCAGCTGAGACAAACGCGCAGATGAACCCAGGATTGGCCCAGCTTGAGGCACTCCTCGCAGCCCTTGCCGTTAGGCGTTTGCTGGCGATTCACCTCGGCGACATGCGGACAGGTTGGTTTCAAGTCAGCCTCCTTCGTTGATGTGCTTTGTTTATTGGCTCACTGATTGAGACCCGACCTCTGCCACCCGGTCTTTTTCTTTGGGAGGATTGGCAGGCAAGTAAACGCTGAAGATCGTTTCACCCGGTTTGGAGTGCACGTGAATGCGTCCTCCGTGACGGAACGTGACAATCCGATACGAAATGTCCAGCCCCAGCCCCGTCCCTTTGCCAAGCCCCTTGGTAGTGAAGAACGGCTCAAAGATGCGGTTCTTGACTTCTTCAGGTATGCCCTGGCCGTTGTCTTCAATCTCCACCATAACGCCCTCTTGGCAGCCCATTGTTCGGATGGTGAGAATGCCCTTGCCGTTCATCGCGTCAACCGCGTTGTCGATCAGGTTGGTCCACACTTGATTCAGCTCGCCCGGGTAGGCACAGATCTTCGGCGACGATTCGTCGTATTGCCGCTGTACCTCAACTCCGTTCTTCAGCTTGTGGTGCATGATCTTCAGCGTGCTTTCGATGCCCTTGTGGACATCGATCTCCTGGAACTTTGCCTGGTCCATGTAGGTGTATTCCTTCATGGCCTGCACCAGTTCCGCGATGCGCTCGGTACTGGTCTCGATATCCTTCGCCAGTTCCCCCATCCGAAGCACCGTTTCCAGCCAGTTCATCGCTTTTTGGAAAGGGTAGCCGGAGCCCAGCGTTTTGTGCCAGACGTCGAGTTCTTCCACGCTGAATGCAGCAGCAGCCAGTGGAGGCGCCTGATCAGCCGCTCGGGGCGCGCCGTGCTCCTCAAGCCAGTCGTAGATGGCCTGCTCCCGGTCGCTCAGTTCCACGGGGTCCTGTTTGGGAAAACCTCCGAGAACGCGCTCACGCAAGTTTTTGGACGTCTGGCGAATCAAATCTCGCTGGCTCGGGTTCCAGGTCGGATCCAGCTCAAGCATGCGCAGCGGCGCTTCGAGGATGGTTTCCAGCATCAGCTTTGAGGCCCTGCGAGCGGCTGCGGCCGGATTATTCAGTTCGTGCGCCAGCCCGGCTGACATCTTGCCGAGTGCCGCCAGCTTCTCCTCATGATTGACGTGTGCGTCCACCTCGCGCGAACGCTGCGCCATTGCCTTCAGCACCACTTCGGCCAGCGGAGAACATTCCGATATCAAAGCGCGCAGCGTCTTCGGCGTCACGCGTAGCAGCGTCGTTGGCCCCACGGCGCGGCCCGTGGCCGATGCCGCTCCACCCATCAGGATCGACAGGTCCCCCGAAAACTGACCCGGCCCATGATAGGCGAGCAAGTTGTCTTCATTCCCGATTGTTTTCGTTATACGAAGCTTCCCGGAGATCACGACGTACAGATCCCAAACCTTGTCGCCTTGCGAAAACACCAGCTCATCGTCGGCAAAATGCACCACCTCGCCGTACGACTGGATATGCTCCAGTTGTTGCGGGTCGAAGTACGGGAAGATATCTTTGTTGTGGATGTCGTGAACCATCGAATCGATCCCTAACTCACTGCGGTCGCCGTTTGCGCCATACCGGTAAGGTGCGCCAAATGCTGGTGGATCATTTGGACGCAAATGGATCCCTCCCCTACAGATGATGCGACACGCTTAATTGATCCATGCCTGACGTCGCCCGCAACGAAGATACCGGGAACGCTGGTTTCAAGCAGGAATGGATCGCGGTCCACTTTCCACCCCAGCGGCTGGTGTGCGCCGTCGGTGTGCGGCAGGCTGGGCCCGGATAGAATGAACCCGCGATCGTCAGTCGCGACCAAGCCCCGCAACCACTCCGTTTTGGGCGACGCTCCGATGAAGATGAACAGGCCGGTCGCCTGCACGGTTCGGACCTC
>JBAUOG010001207.1:0-7428 GCA_049579625.1 Bryobacteraceae bacterium | reverse complement strand
CTCCGATGAAGCCAGTCGGAAAGCCGGATGCCCTAAATGGGCACGTCCGGTTTGACGAGCGGGGATGGGAAACGGGCCGCGCCACAAGCGCCGGTTCTCGCGCCCATCCTCGACTCTACCGGCTTTTCATCAGCTTGGGTGGACGAAGGTGTCTTCCGAAATCTCGGTTGAAGCGGGGCGGACGCCTCGTCCGCGCCGGATGCCCACATCCGGCTCCTCCAGCGGAGTTCGTTTCGCAAAAACCGCAAGGCAAAAAAGTAACGGTCCGAGCCTGGATCGACACTGATCGCAGAGTGCGTGCTAAGTCTTTATGGGTAAACAACTTGAGTTCGAATGCACGCAAGTGCTGGACCAGCATCCCCCATCTGGGTTCCCGGCTGCCCGTCACTCCGCGTGGGTGAAGCAATCTCGCCAGGAGTCGTCGAGCGCGATCCAGTGGTCGGCCTGGTTGTCCCAGCTGACCACCATGTCGGGAACATGCAGCACGCCGTGGCCTTCGCTGCAAAGCAGCTCGGTGCCGGCCCAATCGAGCAGCAGGCAGCCCGGGCAGCCGATGCGAACCGGGAAGCATAACAGCCGGAGGCAAACGCGGCAGCGGGCGCGCTGGTCGGCCCACGCCCACAGCAACACGGCCATGGCGGAAAGGAGGTAGAGCCAAGCGAGTCCGGGTCCGCTGGCCGAGTCCATGCGCGGCAACAGAATCGAAGCTTCGCCGCGACTCAACTCGAGTCCGGCGCAAAACACCGCCGAGAGCCCGATAGCAGCCTTGGCGGCGAAGAAAGACAAACGACGTACCACGGCAACCCGCAGGTCGCGCCGGAATGCGGTCCGGAGACTGCCGAGGCGTGCGAGACAAACCAACCCGCCGAGTACTGCGGCGGCGAAGAAGTAGACCGGCGCGGCAAGCGTATCGACAAGGGAGACCACATGGGGCTGCGAAGCAGCAACCGAGAAGCCATCTTGGCGGCAGATCGAAACCAGCTCTTTTTCCAGAACCGACGCCGTCACGCCGGGTTTGGCGCGTGCCAGCGCCATCACGCGGTTATCCGGCAAATGCGGCATGACGAAGTAAATGGCCGGCCGGCGCGACAGAAACCAGAAGTGCTCCGGCAGAATCCCCGCGACGCGGTACGACTGGCCCTGGATGGTTACGCTCCCTCCCACTGCCTTTGGGTTCGAGTGGAGGAGCGAAACCCACGCCCGGTGGCTCAGCAGCAGGGCTGTTCCCGTAGGAACGGCACCTTCTTCGACATTCACGCCGAGCAGGCTGAAGAATGCCGGTTCTACCGAAATGAGCAGCGGCTTGATAGGAGCGTCCGGGAAGTCTTGCTTCAGTTCCATCCAGTTGAAAGGCGTAATCGGTTGCGCCCCGCCAGCGAGCAAATGGCTTTTTTCCTTCCATTCCGGAAGCATCACCGCGCGCACGCCGCTCTCCTTGCCGGTGGTGTAGGAGTGCAGCGAAATGAGGGAAAGCTGGCTGCCGTCGCGATAGGGAAGCGGCATCAACAGTTGACGAGTGGCAGGGAAGCCGGTGATCAGGCCCACCGCACACAACGGCCCGAGCAGCGCCACAAGGCACACCCACGGGGACCGCGCATGTTCTTGAAACCGCTCTTGGACCGATTGGCGCCGGCTGAAGTGCCACGCTCCGTCAGCAAACGACCCGCAACAGCAGAGGAGCAGGCGGAATCCCTCTTCGCGCGACCATGCGCCCTCACCGGCGAGAAAACGCCAGCGATGCCAGATCTCGGCCTCCCATTCGCGCTGCCAGCTTTCGCGGTCGGCGTGGGGGACCAGCCGCGACGCCGCCTGTACCAACCGGCGGGCGACGGCGACGGAAAGCGGTGGCTTGGGTTCGGGCTGCATAGGAGAAACCTAGCCGCGCGGTCTGGTGGCGCACAGCTTTTCGAGCAGCGGGTAGCGCCTCTGCGATTGAAGCAGAACTTGACCGCCGCTGCGTGTCAAGCGGTAATACTTGCGGGCCGGACGCTGCTCGGCGAGTGCGTCTTTTTCGGCTTCCCATTTGGAGTCGATGAGCCCTTCAGCCTCCAGGCGCCGCAGCGCGGGATAGACCGTGCCGCTCGGAAGGCCGGTGGTGTCCATAATGTCGAAGCCGTAGCGGCAGCCTTGGTCGACGGTTTGAAGGATCAGCGCCGCCGTGTGCGAGAGCTTGATGGAATCGCTCATAGAGACTCTGTAGAATTCTACTCCTTTGCGTTGCTGCGCGGGGAACCTAGGCGAGCTTCAGCAACTCGAACTGAGGGGGCGGACGATCCTCGAACCGGAGCAGGCGATCCTGATCGGGCACGCCTTCCTGATAACGGCGGATACCAAATTCCACCGCGGCCGCCAGCAGCGCCAGAATACCGAAGCGGGAAGGACGCAGCAGGGCCCACTGTTCGAGCCCCGCCAGCGTCGGAACAAGCATGATGACAGCGGAAAGGCAAGCCAGAAGACGGATGAACAATCGCCTGGTGTCGAGCACTCGTGAGCACGTGAAGGGAATCTTGTGAAATCGAACCAGCAGCAGGTTGACGATCAGCAGGCTGATGGTCAGGACAAAGACCGTGTGGAGCAAGGCGGCTATCCAGCCATAGAAGTGGGCAGTAATCGGCCCGCACACCAGGATCTGCCAGGGAATCACCAGCAGCAGCATGAGCCTGCGCATGATGCTCGCGGGCGACACGCGGCGGTGATCGAGCGAAAGCTGGAAGAGCCAGTTGGCCTCGAGGGCTGCCGGGACGTCGGAGACGAAACGGAGGCCCGTGAGCACGAAGAAGGCAATCAGCAGTGGGATGGCGAGGATGTCGGTCTGAGGGACAGACTCGAGCGGGCTGTCCGGCCGGCTGGTCAGAGCAAACTCGGCCACCAGAACCAGACCCACGCCCAGGTAGCCGCCGAAGAAGAGCAGGTGCTGCTCACTGCGAAACAGCGTCTTCAACGCGAAGGAAGCGATACCCATCTCAGGTTCCGACGGGAAGACCGGCCTGCTCGCCCAACGCGGAAGCGAGAGACGTAAGGCGCGGCGCGAGGATGGCAGCGCATCGCTCTCCTCGGCCAGACGGAGGAAGTGACGCCGGTAGCTGAGCGCATAAGCCAGAACGGAGACAACCACCGCCGAGGCCAAGGCGGGAACAGCGCGGTCGCCGAGGGCGGCCATGCCCGGCCTGGTAATACCGAGCCAAGTCTCGAAGAAGCCGAGAAACCAGACGGACGGCAGATAGGACGCAGCGGATCCGGGCACATGGCCGGCCAGCATCTGGATGAAGAGATTACTAAAGAATGTGACCAGAGTTCCAATCACGAGCAGGATGCGGAGGTACAGCGACAAAACGCGGAACAGCTTTCTGGGCAGCACCAACATCAGCGTGCCGACCACCGCGAAAATGGCGAAGAAGCTGAAAAAGCTGGCTAACAGCACCGTGACCACGTGAGGGACGGCAAAGTGGATGAAGGCAGCGGCGGTGTCTTGATCCATGGTGACGAACGTTGGAAAGAACACGGAGGAGACACAGTTGACGTCGACAGCAAAGATCACCGCCAAACCGAGCAGAGCCACGAAGTTCGCTAGGAAGATGTGATAGATGGGCAACGGCAGAACGGCCAGGTTGGCGAAGTCACGGCGGTCAGGGAAAAGGCGGTTCCAGCGCAACACCACGATCAGGGCGGTGATAGTCATGGAAAGGACAACAAAGAAGTATTCGTCCGCCGCGGAGGCGCGGATCGGATCGAAGTGCATCTGGCCACGGAAGTACTGCAGCAACGTCGAGTACTTATTGAGCATAAAGAGAGATGCGAAGGCGCCGGGCGATGCGAGCATGCCCAGTACGACGCCCAGGCCCATGCTCATCTCGCCGGGTTCATCGCTCGAAAACATGCGGCTCGCAAAGTGGCCCGTGAGTATCCAGAACGGCCGCCGTGCCAGGGCTTGATACAAGCGATCAATGAGATCAATCGTCTTCACCGGCTCACCACCGCATCGACGATCTCCTCTGCCGATTCCTCCGCGTCGGTCGCCTGGACCAGTGACGAGAAGGTCTCTTCGAGCGAGGCCATGGATTGAAAGCGGTTGAGATCTTCCACCGAGCCGTACGCCAACTGCTTCCCTTTGCGAAGGATCATGACATGCGAGCAGACTTTTTCAACCACCTCGAGTACATGCGAACAGTAGAAGATGGTTTTGCCTTCGCTGCTCATGCTCTGGACCATTTTGCGGAAGATCATCGCGGTGGTGACATCCAGGCCCGAAAGCGGTTCGTCGAAGATCAGCAGGTCCGGGTTGTGAAGAATGGCGGAGATCAGCAGAATCCGCTGTCGCATGCCCTTCGAATACGAGGAGATGGCGAGGTGGCGGTGCGGGTGCAGCGAGAGAATCCGAAGCAACTTGCCGGCACGTTTCTGAACGATGTTGGAATCGAGCCCGCTTAGACGCCCAACGAGTTCGAGATATTCGAGGCCCGATAGAAACGGATACAGATTCGCTTCTTCGGGCACGTAGCCGAGTTGGCGTTTGTACGCCGGTAGGTCGCGTTGGATGTCCACGCCGTTGAACAGCGCCACGCCGCTGGTGGGCTGAAGCAGGCCGGTCAGGATTTTGACGGTGGTGCTCTTGCCGGAACCGTTCGGCCCGAGATAACCCAGCACCTCGCCGGGACGGATCGTGAAACTGACGTTGTCGAGCGCCGGAACGGTGGAGTAGCACTTGGTGAGGGAGCGGGCCTCAAGCATCGTGAGAGTAGATTACTACATAGGGTCACCCCGTGCAAGAGTATATTTCCGAAAGCCGCTGAAGAATCGCTGCGTGCCTCCTCGAGACTCTCGCAGAGCTTTTGCATGCCTGCGGGGATACCGGCCTCCAAAAGACTCGCCCCACCGCGCCCGACAAGGGAACTCAATCACAGCTTTTCCGGTCTGAACTTCGGCGATCAGCCACTCCACCGGATCCGAGCTTCGGCTGCGTCTAAGCCCAGTTGTCGAGATCCGTCCTGAACTTCCATGCGAATTCCACTGACACCGGGCACTCAATGGAGTGCTCGAATGTCCACGCTCGCTCGTGGTGATGCATTCCCTTGCTCCCTAAAATGTCGGGACTCGGCAACTCATTGCAAACAAGACGCAACCAGCACTGAACCGCACGCGTAAGCAAGCGGATTTCGGCCTTCTTCATCACCGTCTGCCAGCCTCCTGAGCCGAGAGTAGATCGCATCTCGGCTTTACATCGGAATCCAGCCAAGCCACGGTTTTAGTACTGTTTCGCCAAGGTCCGGTGTCCGAGACGGCAATTAACTGCAACAAAAAACAACAAAATAGTAGTAACATGACTCAAAGGTCGCCGGAAGACTGCGCGGGGAGTGCCTGCTCCGTCTCGCGCCTCATGACGAATCTGATACGGAGGAATGCAATTCACATGAAGTCTGTCTTTGTCTCTCTAAGATACGCAGTGCCGGTGGTATTCATGGGCCTCGCTGCTGCCAGCCAAGCCTCGGCCGCTGGGGTCTGCAGTGACTCTGTTCTAACCCTAGTCAGCGCCCAGGTGATAACAGGGTCGGGGGGCGCAGCGCAATGCTCGGTAAGCACAACATTGCCGGGACTCATTTTTTCCACTTCCGCCCCAATCCATTCGGTCTTGAGCGAAGCGAATGTGCCCACGGTCGCTGCCACTTGGATCGTAGCGTACACGGGAACTGGCCCCGCCTCAACCACCGTGGCCTACGACGTACTTTTCAATGGCAGCGCGAGTCAGCCCCTCACTTGGGGCCTCGACGTGGGTCCTACCGGCGGGTCGCTTGCGCCCGTGGCCGGCGGAGGCTTTCTCCTCGACCCTACAGGGTCTAAGGAATTCTCTGCCACTCAGACATTCACCGGAATCGAACCGGGAAGTTATACGTTTGAGGTGTTCGCCTTCTCCAACTCCACCTCTGGCTTCAATGTGAGTGTTCCAGGAGCGACGAGTATTGACCTCAAGGACCCGACACCAAACGGCGTGCCCGAGCCGGCCTCGATCGCCACGCTCGGCATTGGCTTGGCGGCCGGCCTTCTATTCCTGAGCAAGCGCCGCAAGAAACAGTAGCTAGCCTTGGATCGACTCCGCGATAGCCAGAGCGGCCTCGCGGAGTCGGCCCAAGTATTTCGTGCCTTTCGTACCCCTACCGAAGTAACAGTACTCGACGGCTATAAGCCTAAGTTCGTCCCCCGTAATATTCCCTGGTCTGCCTTGCAACTGGCTTCCGAACTCCATATCATCGTGTGGCAGTACGTCCACACGCATTCAAGGAGGCGACATTGATCAAATCGTTGATTTTGTTGTTATGCACGTTCGGGTTGCTCTCGGCCGCGAACATCACCGGAACCTGGAAGCTTGACACAGCTAAATCCAAGTACGAAGGCATGGCTATGCCCAAGGAGCAGACCATTACCATCACAGCTAACGGGAAAGGCTACGATTACATGGCTATGGGCACAACCCCCACAGGCGAGGCCATTCACACCATGTACACCTACGTAAAAGACGGAGACGAAATCAAGATGACCGGCGCTCCGTATTGGGACGCACTCGTGCTGACGCATGGCATGGAGAAGAAGACGGAAATTGAACTGAAGCGCGGCGGAAAGAAGATCGGCGAGGCCACCCGCGTTCTGGCTAAGGACGGGAAGAGTTACACCATCACCGGCAAGCTGAAGCTGCCCGACGGTAAGGAAGCCAGCCTGAAGGGCGTCTACGCCAAGCAGTAAGCCCGAGCCATACGATCGGGTAGCGGTTACTTGAAAGAAAATTCAAATTCAAGGAGATTACATTGTTGAAATCACTGATGTTGTTGTTTTGCACCTTCGGCTTACTTGCCGCCGCGGACTTCACTGGAACATGGAAGCTCGACACGGCCAAATCGAAGTACGAAGGTGTGCCCGCTCCCAAAGAGCAGACCGTGACCATCACCGCCAACGGCAAAGGCTACGATTACATGGCTATGGGTACGTCCTCCACAGGCGAGGCCATTCATGCCATGTATACATACGTCAAAGACGGAGAGCAGATCAAGACAACTGGGTTCCCCAATTGGGACGCCGCGGTTTTTAAGCACGGCTTGGAGGACAAGACCGAAATTGAATTCCTGCGGGGCGGAAAGAAAGTGGGCGGGGGCACCCGCGAGTTGGCGAAGGATGGAAAAACGTATACCGTCGCGGCCAAGGTGAAGCTGGCGGACGGTAAGGAGGCCAGCTACAAGGCCGTCTACAACAAGCAGTAAGGCAACGCTCCGTGCGACGGGAGTTTCGCGATACTACCGAGACCCCCGGCACACTGCCATTTCTTACTAACTTCGGTTAGTTGTCTCGCCCCGGCGCGCGATACTTAGTAGGCGCCGCCAGCGCATGATCAACCTCACCCACAGCCGTACTGGCGCGCCTCAGCAGGCGTCGGCGTCACTTATT
>JBAUOG010001206.1:0-2367 GCA_049579625.1 Bryobacteraceae bacterium | reverse complement strand
TCAAGGTCGCGAGCCAATTCGGCCTCGCTCATGTGAACTGTAGCCATTTACTCCATTATGGCGCGTCGCTGAGGTCTCGGCCCCACAGGAAGTAGCGCCGAGTGTGCGACATAAAAATGACGGGATTGCGGGTGCCCCTTTTTTTGGGCCCGTGTCTTACAGTATATGATACTGTAAGGCAAGGAGGCTCCCATGCCAGACCCGTTACCAGCCTTAGTGGACAACAGGTCCACCCTGCTCCGTCGAATGGCCGAACTCGGCGACTTCCAGCCGGGTTCCATCACCAGTACGACCCGGCGCTGTGGCAGCCCCGCTTGCCATTGCGCCAAACCCAATGACCCCGGACACGGGCCGCATTGTCAACTCACCCAGAAAGTCGATGGCAAGACGGTCACACAGCATCTGCCCTCTCCGGCAGCCGTCCGTAAGGCGGAGAGTGAAATCGCCGAGTTCCGCAAGTTCCAGACCCTGACGAGCGAGTTGGTCGATGTCAACCGAAAGATCTGCCGCTTGCGCCCGGTGGAGCAGACCGGGCAGGCGGTCCAGGAAAAAAAACGGCGCAAGCAATCCAACAAGAAGTTGCCCGCGAAGTAGAGCGCTTCCTGCGGATTGTTTTTCAGGACCGCCACAACCAGGACCGGCTCGACCTGGAAGCGGTCGAGACGGCTTTACGATCCGCCCTGCACCAGGCCGGGGCTTCCGCGCTGACGCAACTGCTACGATACGATCCGCCGGATGCAGACCACCAGACGATTCCTTGTCCGTGCGGCCGCTCGGCCCGCTACAAGGAATTGCGCTCGAAGACCGTGATGACCGTGCTGGGGCCGGTGGAACTGATCCGCCCTTACTATGCGTGCGCCCATTGCTCACAAGGCCAGCATCCGGTGGACGTCGAACTGGGCGTAGACAAGTTGGAATCCTCACCTGGCGTCAGACGCATGGAAGCCGTGGTGGGCAGTGAGATGCCGTTCGCCCCGGCGTGCGAGCCGATGAAACTATTGGCGGGTCTGGACGTCACCGCCAAAGCCATCGAACGCTCCGCCGAGGCCATTGGCGCCGAGATCGCCCAGCGGGACCAACAGGAAATCAATCGCGCCAAACAGCTCGTCCTTCCCCTGGTTTCTAAACAGAACATTCCGAAAATGTATGTGCTGATGGACGGGGTCCAGGTCCCCATGGTGGCCGCTGAAACTGAGGGGCGCACGGGCCGGATCGGGGGTCAGCCCGCCCGCACACGCGAGTGTAAGCTCGGCTGCGTGTACACGCAAACGACCGTGGACGAACAGGGATGGCCCATCCGCGACCCGGATTCCACCACCTACGTGGGAGCTATCGAAACCGCCGAAGAGTTCGGCTTGCGCATCTATACGGAGGCTTGGCGCAGGGGTTGGCAGTGGGCCACTACCAAAGTGGTCCTGGGAGATGGGGCCGTCTGGATCTGGAATCTCGCCGGCCAACACTTTCCCGGCGCCATTCAAATCGTGGACCTATATCATGCCCGGCAGCATTTATGGAAAATAGCCGCCCTGCTCCACCCCCAAGATCCGCCAGCGAAAAAACTCTGGATGACTCCCATGCAGGATCTGCTGGATACCGGCAACATCGAACCTCTGGTGACGCACCTCCGCGAGACTGCCGCGGCCCATGCCGACACGGGCGCTCTGGTACAGGAGCTTCTAAAAGAGGCCGACTACTTCTCCACCAATGCCGATCGGATGCACTATCCAGAGTTTCGTCAACAAGGATTCTTCGTTGGCTCCGGCGTGGTCGAAGCAGGCTGTAAGTCGGTCATCGGATCGCGCCTGAAACGATCCGGCATGTTCTGGACCGTTCGCGGCGCTAACGCCATCATCGCCCTGCGCTGCTGCCGCATCAATGGGAGGTTCGAAGATTATTGGGAGCAGGACCGGGCCGCCTGATCAACCATCCTTCTCACTTTTATGTCTCACACTCAGAGCCGCAGGCGTTGGTCGGATCGGATCAAACTGCTCGAATTCCCCCTTTTCGCAGGTTACGTATTCTGCCGAATTGACCCCGCATGCCGGATGCAGCTTTTAACATTACCAGGCGTTCGACAGATCGTCGGCGCCGGTAAGTCGCCTATTCCTATAGATGATGCTGAAATTGCAGCTCTTCAAGTGGCTGCGAAATCCGGTTTGGCGGCAGAACCGTGGCCTTTCTTACGCGCCGGCCAACAAGTACTTCTAAAAGAAGGCCCATTGGCCGGTCTTGAGGGACTCCTGGTTGAGGTTCGCAAAAACTACCGGCTCCTCCTTTCGGTGACTCTCCTCAATCGCGCAGTCGCAATCGAGATCGAGCGCGGTTGGGTTACGCCGGTTCGGAGCGCCACCCCCAAGACGTCCACCG
>JBAUOG010001205.1:0-14023 GCA_049579625.1 Bryobacteraceae bacterium | reverse complement strand
CTCCGATGAAGCCAGTCGGAAAGCCGGATGCCCTAAATGGGCACGTCCGGTTTGACGAGCGGGGATGGGAAACGGGCCGCGCCACAAGCGCCGGTTCTCGCGCCCATCCTCGACTCTACCGGCTTTTGCCCTGGGAGTTTTCACAGGCCCTGACGCGTTCGGGTTGCTCAACTCTCCGGGTGTTTTCAGAGCAACCGCGCGCGCCAGCAAGCGGACTATCTGAGCTTTCCGAACCGCGCGCGTCAGCAAGCGGCGGCGGAAGACATCTCTGTCCTCGGTTCTCGACCTGGCCGCTCGTGACTCACTGAGCAAAGCTGGGGCGGAAAACGGCGGAGACGAGGAGCAACTGCGTCTACGGAAAGCCGCGTCTAAGTGCGTGGGGTCCATCTCCGGCGAGGATCCCATCGCTTGGAAAACGTACGCCAAGCGGTTCGGGAGCGTCTGCGGCGACGCAATGATCGCTAACGCTCTGATCGACACGGGCGCTATCTTAGCGCCGCTGGACAGAACGGATCGCTGGCACAAAGTCTGTGTGGAAGCGTTTGAGCAACTCCGGCTGCCTCTGGCAACGTCGGAAGCAGTGCTGACGGAGCTGTTTCACCTAGTTGGGGACAGCCGCCGTGACATGGAGGCCGCTTGGCGGCTCCTGCGGTCTGGTGCCGTCGTGCTGGCGACGATCCAGGACCAAGAGCTCCCGCGGATACATGCGCTGATGTCGCGCGATGCAGATCGCCCGATGGACTTCGCGGATGCAACTCTCGTCTATCTCGCGAAGCGCGAGACCTATTAACCGTCTTCACGGGGGATCATGCGGACTTCAACACATATCGCATCGAGGGTCGCCGACGGTTCCGCGTCATTCCGGCAAACGCTCTGTAACAGCGCGGCGGACCTGCTTCAAGCCGTCAGCTGCCTCGAACTCCGCGACCAGGCGATCAGCAACGCGATCGCGATTCCAATCAACGCCAGCGAAAGACCCAACCACAGGCCCACCACGCCCCAACCTGCCAGGAAGCACAGGACATAACCAAGCGGTAAGCCGAACACCCAATAGCCGAGCAGGTTCACAATCATCGCGGTGCGGGTGTTGCCTAACCCGCGTAGGGCGCCGGTCGCCACCACCTGCGTTCCATCGAACAGCTGAAAGAGCGCAGCCATGGCAAGTAGCCCGACGCCAGCTTCAATTACACGGACGTCCGGCGTCGTAGCCCGCAGAATAGTCCGCGGAATGGTCAGGAAGGCGATTGCCGCGCATGCCATGAAACCCACACCCAGCGAGATGGCGATCCAACCCGCGCGCCGGGCCACATCGAAGTGCCGGCGCCCGACCGCGTGCCCCACCATCACCGCCGCGGCGGATGAGACGCCTAACGGCACCATGTACGTGACGGAAGCGCAGTTCAAAGCGATCTGGTGCGCAGCCAGCGAGGCGGCGTCCAGCCTGGCAGCGAGAATTGTCGCAGCCCCGAACGCCCCAACCTCCAACGAAATCTGCGAAGCGGCCGGAATCCCCAGCCTGATCAATCGCACGAAGCGGGCCCATTCAAAGCGTGGAAACTCGTGGAACAAACCAGCCCCTTTTTTCCGGTCGGCACGCCAGATGAACAGCCCCAGCACCAAGGCCATGTAAACGCGCGACGCCGCGGTCGACCACCCCGAGCCCGTCACCCCCATCGCCGGAAACCCGAGCTTCCCGTAAATCAGGAGCCAGTTGCCCGCCAGGTTGATGAGGTTCGCTGTTATCAGCACGAATGTCACCGGCTTTACTAAACCGATGCCTTGGAGATAACGCCGGAATGCCGCGTAGAGCAACAGCGGCAGCGTGCCCCAGCTCAAGGCCCATAAGAACGGCCTCACACCACCGCGCACTGCCGGATTCACACCCCACACCGCCAGCAGCGGTGGAAGCAGCCAGAGAATTCCCATGAGGATGGGAGACAGGATGGCCGCGAGATAGATGCCTTGCCGCAGTGATCGCTGGCAGTCTCTCAGGTCACCCGCGCCATAGGCTTGCGCGACCAATGTGTCGAGTCCCAGAAACAAACCGAGTCCAAACAGCACCAGCGAATAGAACAGGGCGTTGCCCAGGCTGACCACCCCAATCGCCTCGGCGCCCAGACGCCCCACCATGATTGTGTCCACGATCCCCATCGCCATCCAGCCCAACTCCGAAAGCACCACTGGGACCGCAAGCTTCAGCATCAGGCGGAATTCCCTCAGCACGATCGGGCGCACCAATGGACCGTAGGATGGGCGGGCGAAAGACACAGTCTTTCCAGTATGAAGCGTGGGAAGTCGGCCCAGCCGTCACTCACTCACCCGTCGGTTGCGATCTGGTCCCCCGGGCTGCTAAACTAACGGTTTTGGTACCTGGAACTGTCCAGGGAGGAGTTTGTCTCGATGGCGAAAGTATGTGAAGTCTGCGGGCGCGGGCCGCAATTCGGCAACAAAATAAGTCACGCCCATAACGTGAGCAAGCGTCGCTGGAACCTGAATCTTCAATCGGTTCACGCGCTGGTGAAGGGCGCGGGGAAGCGGATTCGCGTCTGCACCAGCTGCATTCGCGATGGTAAGGTCCAGAAAGCCCCCGTCAAGTCCGCTGCTGTCTAACCTGCAAGCCCGAACCAACCTAGCTAAACTGATTCGTTCGTGAAACTGGCAGTTCCTCAAACCGCCTTTCAGCCCTGTTCCCAAGATCCAACCCGGTTCACGCGTTGGAATCTTTAATTGATCCCGTAGAATCAGCCACTTCGGCCGGCCTGTTCGGGAGGCTGCTTCACAGCCGTTCCATCCTTGTGCAGGGAGGGGAGTCTGCGGACGTGCCTCTGGCCCGTTGCGGAAATGGCTTCGTTTTTTCCTTTTCTCTTGTGGGGTGATTTCCGCCTCGGAGCAAGGTTGATTCCCTGCGGTGGGTTGGCAACCCGCCCGGGCTGGAATAATATCTAGTTAAGCCTTTTATTTTTAATACTTTGAGTTCGAATGTAACATCGGTATCCCAGTGGACACTTCGTTTCGCAAAACCGGTCCCAACGCTTCCTTATCGGGGACGGACCTGTATTTCGGCGCGACATTAGGTGGCTTCCGCCGCGAGTCGGGAGTCCATGATAAGTCAGTGGTTTCAACGACTTGAGTTCGAATGCAAACGAATACGAGCTGGCCCAAGGTCCAGTATCGAATCGGCGAGGGTCCCGTTACCCTGCTCATTGCAGGTCCGGGCTTCGTTTTTTCCGGGCCGACTTCGTTTCGCAAAACTCGCTTCGGGATAATGGATTTCCCGATTGCACTTCGGCAGACAACTCGACAAGATGACTACTTATGCGTTTCGTTACGTTTGTTCAAGGTGAATCGGAATCCCAGGGCCGCCCCGGGGTCGTTACGTCCAAGGACTCGGTTGTCGACCTGAGCCCGATCGGGTTTTCGTCTCTTCTTGAGGTGATCGAGACGGGCGGCGCTGGTCTCGAGAAAGTGAATGCATACGTTCGTGGGCAGGCCGGCACGCCTCTCGTTCAGGTCCGGCTAAAGGCTCCGATTCCAAAACCTCGCAAACTCATCTGCGTCGGATTGAACTATCGCGATCACGCCGAGGAGACCGGTCAGGACATCCCGCAGGTGCCGACCATTTTCAACAAGTTCGCCACGGCCGTGATCGCAACGGGCGAGCCCATCGTCCTGCCCAAGGTATCGACTTCGCCGGATTACGAGGCCGAGTTTGCCTTTGTCATCGGCAAGGGTGGGCGCAATGTGGCGCCTGAAAACTGGGCCGATCATATCTTCGGCTACACCATCGTCAACGATGTAAGCGCTCGTGACTATCAGCGCGCAACCAGCCAGTGGCTGATGGGTAAGACGTTCGACACTTTCGCACCAATTGGGCCTTGGATCGTGACCAAAGACGAAATCGCCAATCCGCACGCCCTGGACATACGTATGGTGATCAACGGTGAAGTGTTGCAGGACTCGAATACGAAGCACCTGATCTTCAAGATTCCAGAACTGGTTGCCTATTTGTCGAGCGTATTCACGCTGGAGCCGGGCGACATTGTGTCTACTGGAACACCGTCGGGCGTAGGCGCAGCGAGAAAGCCTCCGCGCTGGTTGCGCGCCGGTGATGACGTGAGAGTAGTTATACCGGCCATCGGCGAGTTGCGCAATCCCGTGATCGCCGAACCGTAACCAATAGAGGTCGAAGAACGAACAAGTTGAGTGTTTTATGTTTTGGGTATAAGTTCTAGTACGTTTTGACTAGAAACGAGTCGCGTAACCAACCGTCAATGCATGTACGTCTGATGGTGTGCAGAATCGCTTTGGCAATCGATAAGAAAACTTGCTGCAACCTCGGGAATTGTCGTAGCATCTGAAGACGCTGACGGGTGATTAAGTATCGGAGATTATTGCACTGAACGGAGCCTCGACAACGTCAATCATTGGCAAGAAGCGAGGCCCGAAACGAAAAGTGAGTGGAGAAGAACAAAATGACAAGCCAAGAAATCAAAAACTATAAGCGGGTGCTCGAAGCCAAACGTAAAGAACTGTTACCAACTTCTGCAGACCGTGAAGAAATCCAGATCGAAAAAGCCGCCGACGAGTTCGATCAGTTGCAGCTGGCGATGAATCGCGAACTGGCGATCTGTAATCTGGACCGCGAAGCAAGTTTGCTCCGCAGCGTGGAAGCCGCGCTCGGACGCATTAAGCATGGCCACTTTGGAACCTGCTTGCTGTGTGAGGAAGACATCCCTGAGAAGCGCCTGAAGGCGCTGCCGTGGGCCGCCTACTGCGTGCCCTGCCAGGAACTGCTTGACCAGCAGAAAGCTGACGGCCAGATCAACGAAGAGCACGAAGAGGCCTTCGCGGCCGCGTAATCCATACCAACGCAATCCTATAAAAGGTGCCGGCGCTCTTACGAGTTCCGGCACTTTTTCTTTTCAGCACAGTAACACTGGAGCCTCGCGAGACAATAGGGCAAATGGAAAATCGAAAGCTTGGAACCCAGGGCCTCAGCGTGTCCGCGCAAGGCTTGGGCTGCATGGGCATGTCAGACTTCTACGGGGTGCGCGACAACGACACGGAGTCTATCGCCACAATCCACCGGGCGATTGATTTAGGAGTGACGATGTTCGACACCGCCGACATGTATGGGCCTCATACGAACGAGCTGTTACTGGGGCGCGCGTTGAAGGGCCACCGCCACCAGGTCATCATCGCTACGAAGTTCGGGTTCGTTCGCGATCCCAACAATCCGGCCTCTCGCGAGGTTTGCGGCAGGCCGGATTACGTGCGCCAAGCCTGCCAAGGCAGTCTAAAACGGCTCGGCGTCGACACCATCGACCTCTACTACCAGCATCGAGTCGATCCGAACGTTCCTATCGAAGACACTGTCGGCGAGATGTCGAGGCTCGTCGAGGAAGGCAAGGTGCGCTTCCTCGGATTGTCGGAAGCCGGGCCGGCCTCGCTGCGTCGCGCCATGAAGACATTCCCGATTTCGGCGCTGCAGACGGAGTACTCGCTGTGGAGTCGTGACGTCGAAGAACAGATTCTGCCTGTGTGCCGCGAGCTCGCTATCGGTTTCGTTCCTTACAGTCCGTTGGGCCGCGGCTTCCTCAGTGGCGAGCTGAAGAGGTATGATGACTTACCCGAGGACGATGTCAGGCGCCTTCAGCCGCGCTTCTCGCGAGATAACTTCCAGAAGAACCTGGACCTTGTCTCAAAGGTCGGACAATTGGCGGCAAAGAAGGGCGCAACGCCGTCTCAGTTCGCCCTGGCCTGGGTGATGTCGCAGGGCGAGGATATTGTGCCGATTCCCGGCACCAAGCGGCGGACGTATCTGGAAGAGAACGTGGCAGCCGCGTCGCTTCATCTCTCCCAGGATGACTTGGAGGAGTTGGACGAGATCTTCCCGAAGGGCGCCGCGGCAGGCGATCGTTACCCGCCCATGATGATGGCGAAGCTCGGGCTGTGACGGATAGCCAGTTCGATGTTCTAGTGCTTGGCGCGGGCGCCGCGGGATTGATGTGTGCCATCGAGGCCGGAAAGCGCGGCCGCCGCGTTGCCTTGCTCGAGCATGCCGACCGGCCTGGCAAGAAGATCCTGATCTCCGGTGGAGGCCGGTGCAATTTTACGAACCTCCACTGCCGTCCGGAGAACTTCCTGTCGGCCAACCCACACTTCGCCAAATCGGCGCTGGCGCGCTACACACCGGCCGACTTCATTCAGCTGGTAGAGCAATACGGGATCGCGTATCACGAGAAGACGTTGGGGCAGTTGTTCTGTGATCACGCTGCGCGAGACATCACGAACATGCTCGAAACGGAGTGCCGGTCGGCCGGGGTTTCCCTGATGGTCAAGACTCCGGTTCTCCAAGTGAGCGGTGGGTCGGAGTTTGTGGTGAAGTCGGAATCGCAAACCTTCCGCGCGCCCGCGTTGGTGATCGCCACAGGCGGCCTTTCGATTCCAAAGATGGGCGCGACCGGGCTTGGCTACGATTTGGCCCGGCAGTTCGGCTTGGCCATTCGCGACCCGCGGCCGGCGCTAGTGCCGTTCACCCTGTCTGCCGAAGAACAGGGCCTGTACTGCGATCTGGCGGGCGTGTCGGCGGACGTTCTGGTTTCGATCGACCGGCAGTCCTTTCGAGAGAAGATGTTGCTGACGCATCGTGGCCTCAGCGGTCCGGCGATGCTGCAGATCTCGTCGTATTGGCGGAGATCGGAGCCTCTGACCATCGATCTTACGCCGGGCCTCGACGTCACGGCCGCGATGAGAGCGTCGCCGGCCGGGCGCGATCTACCTGCTCTCCGCGCCGCGCTGAACAAGGCGCTGGCGCAACGGCTGGCGACGCGCTGGACCCACGTCCATGCCCCTGCTAACTGGACCAACCAGGCGCTGCTGGCGTTTGAACGCCAGCTTCATGCCTGGCAGGTTGTGCCGGACGGCACGGAGGGCTACGAAAAAGCGGAAGTGACCGCCGGCGGCGTCGACACCAGCGAACTGTCGGCCAAGACCATGGAGAGTAAGAAGGTGCCCGGTCTGTACTTCATTGGCGAAGTGGTGGACGTGACGGGCCACTTGGGTGGATTCAACTTCCAATGGGCTTGGGCTTCTGGCTACTGCGCCGGCCAAGCGGTGTGACGTCGTAAACTGCCAGAGGAGGATCTCTGCAATGGACGAAACTAACGATCTCTTGCGCCACACGGTGGCGACGGTAGCGTATCGAGGAGGGAAAGCGCTCCGCGGCGCCCCTGAAGGCTTCGCCGAGACGCGGGCCGGCGAAGGCGCTCGGTCCGCTGGCGAGATCCTGGCGCACGTCGGCGACCTGTTCGATTGGGCGGTCTCGCTCGTGGAAGGCCGGCAAACCTGGAAGGATTCAAAGCCACTGCCCTGGAACGAGGAGGTGGCACGTTTCCACGCAAGCCTGACGGCCTTCGACGAAGCCTTGGTCAAGAAACCCGCTACCGCCTCAGAGGCTGAGCGTCTGTTTCAAGGGCCGATTGCCGACGCCCTGACTCACATCGGCCAGATTGCCCAGCTACGCCGGTTAGCAGGCTCGCATGTAAGGCCGGAGAACTACCACCAAGCCGAGATCGCCAAAGGCCGCACAGGCCCTGACCAGGTTCCTGCGAAACGCGAGTTTTAGAAGTCTTCCCACACCAGGGCCGGGAAGGTCGAGTGCTGGCGGAAGCCGATGGACTCGTATAGCCGGATGGCCTCGATGTTGGAACACGTCACGGTCAAGCTGACCATGGTGCAGCCCTGGTTGATGATCTCGAGCAGACATCGCCGCAGCAGTTCGTAGCCCAGTCGCGAGCCGCGTACTCCGGGCAGCGTACAAAGCTGCGTTACGTGTCCGGAATTGCCGGACACAAGACTCGCCAAACAGATGCCACAAACCCGGCCCGAGCCTTCATCGACGGCGACCACTGACGCGGCGGGCGAGAACCGGCCGCAACCCGGGTACTTCACGATGTTGGTCAGGAAGCGGCGAGCGCCCGGAATAGTCCGGTACTGGTCATTGATCTCACTATCGACGTGACCACGGTAGGCAGCCGATATCACATGAGCCGCATCCTCCTGGTAACGGTCGGCCCAGGGGACCAGTTTGGCCCGGAACGAAACGGTCTGTTCGGTCAGCCGGCGGATTGCCTCGCTGCCGATCATCATGAACCGGCGGTCGTGGCGTAGGGCGTAGCGGTCGAAGGGGATGGTCAGCTGTGGCGGGACGCGAGCCAGCAGCAACTGCGATTCGATCCTGCGCACACCCGGAGTTCGCATCAGGTTCTGGACAATCGCCCCGAGAAGCAGCATCGACTCGGAGGTGCTGTTGGGGCCGGGGCGGACATAGAAGTCCCCAATCAGTCCTTTACGATCTTCAAAGACCTGGTAGCCGTAGCCGATGAGTTCATGCCCCTGCCGCAACGCATAGCCCGTTAGCGACTGCATTTGAACGAAGCGCCGGACTAAATCGGCCGAAGGGCGGAAGTCCCACGAGTATTCAGCTTCCCAAAGCCTCGACTCTTCCTCAAGGAGGCGGTTGAGGTCTGAAGCGGGCACATGTCGAAGATCTTCGACCTCGGGGAGCCAAGCTTCCTTGTGGGCAGCCATCCCCGCGATTATATGTTCATTGCACGGGATCCGGTCAACACGGGCTGGTGCTGAAGGAATTGCTGGATGTTCCGGGTTGCCTGCCGGGTGCGGTGATTGTTCTCAATCAGACTGAAGCGCACGAAGCCTTCGCCCATCGGTCCGAAGCCAATTCCCGGTGACACAGCCACGTAGGCCTCGCGCATCAGGAGCTTTGCAAACTCAAGGGAGCCAAGCTCCCGGAACGCCTCCGGGATACGGGCCCAAAGGAACATCGATCCACGAGGCGGCTCAACCGGCCAGCCGGCGCGGTTCAGGCCTTCGACGAGCGCGTCGCGCCTGCTCTGATAGAGAGCGCAAATGCGTTTCGGATCCTCGTTGCACTCGCGGAGGGCGATGATGGACGCAATCTGAATCGGCTGGAAAATACCATAATCGAGGTAACTCTTGATACGCGCCAGAGCCGCGATGAGTTTCCGGTTCCCAAGGCAGAATCCGACCCGCCAGCCTGCCATGTTGTAGCTCTTGGTCATCGAGTAGATCTCAACCGCGTAGTCGACCGCCCCTTCCACCTGCAGAATGCTGGGGGGCCGATACCCATCGAAGCCAAGTTCGGCGTAGGCGAAATCGTGAATGATGTACGACCCGTAATGCCTGGCGAGATCAACGACCTCGCGCAAGAAGTCAAGATCGACACAAGTCGTGGTCGGATTGTGCGGGAACGAGATCAGAATAACTTTGGGAACCTTGGCGGCGGTTCTGTATAGCCTCTTCAGGCCTTCGAGAAACGTGGCGGCATCCGGCATAGGCAGCATACAGGCCTCGCCCTCGGCCATGATCACGCCGTACTGATGAATCGGGTAGGCAGGATTCGCCGAGACCACCGCGTCACCTGGCCCGATGATGGCGAATAGAAGGTGGGCCAAAGCGTCCTTAGCGCCGATGGTTACGATGGCTTCCGAGTCGGAGTCCAGCGTCACGTCGTATTGCTTCTTGTAGCGGGCCACGATCGCTTCACGGAGGTTCGGTATGCCGCGAGAGACAGAGTAGCGGTGGTTTCGGGGGTTGCGGGCGGCCTCAATCAACTTGTCGACGACAGGCTGAGGCGTGGCTCCGTCAGGATTGCCCATCCCCATGTCGATGATGTCCAGGTTGGCCGCTCGTGCTTTTGCCTTCAGCTCGTTGATGACAGCGAACACGTACGGAGGGAGCTTGTTGATGCGGTAAAAGTCGTCGCTCGGCAAAGGCATGACACCAGTTTAGCCGTGATGTCCCGAGTGACCAAGTGGATTGACCGCACGAACAAAGACGTCACCCCGTTAAAATCAATCTGTGGAATCGTCTCCGGTAGAACACGCAGAAGCCGCAACAGAGAGTCCAAAGTCCCGCTCCTTGTTGCCGATCTTCCTGGTGGTTGCGGTAGACGTCCTCGGATTGACGATCATGCTTCCGCTGCTTCCGTTCTACGCGGAACGCCTGGGCGCTTCTCCGACTGTGATCGGCGTCATTGTGGCAAGCTATGCGTTCTGCCAATTGCTGGCCGGTCCCTTCCTGGGCCGTTGGTCGGACAAAATCGGTCGACGTCCGGTCTTGCTGGTTAGCCAGTTGGGAACGCTCGCCGGATTTCTCATGCTGGCGTTTGCCGTCAATGTGTGGATGGTCTTCCTAGCACGGATGATAGATGGGGCAACTGCGGGGAATCTCACCATCGCGCAGGCCTATATCAGCGACGTAACCAAGCCCGAGGAGCGGACAAAGTCATTTGCCCTGATTGGCATCGCCTTCGGTCTCGGATTCCTGGTAGGTCCGGCCATTTCGGGCGTCCTGTCCGCCAGGTTCGGCTACCAGTGCCCGATCTTCGCCGCAGCAGGCCTTTCCGCACTGAGCGTTCTCTGCACGTTCTTCTTACTGCCGCGCCGGGAGGTAGTCCACGAACAAAACGACGCCGATCCGGGTCTCGGGGGACGCCGCCTGACGTTCTTCGACTGGGGCGCTTACCGCAAATACTTCCAAGACCGTGAACTGGGAAGGTTGCTGGCGAAGTGGTTCTGTTTTGCGTTCTCGTTCGCTACCTTTGTCTCGGGTTTCGCGCTTTTCTGCGAACGCCGCTACGAGTTCCATGGACGACCGTTCGGTCCCCGCGAAGTGGGCTACGTCTTCGCGTACGCTGGATTGCTCGGAATCTTCATGCAAGGTGGGATGGTGGGGCGAATGGTGAAATGGTTCGGCGACAAGAACGTTGTGCGACTCGGGTTTGCGTCAAGTGCGATCAGTTACGTCCTGCTTGGGCTTTCCAAGACGGTCTGGCAGTTACTCGGCGCCAATACCGTCTCCGCCGTGGGTGGCGCCGGCCTGCGTGCCGCGCTCACCAACCTGATCACACAGAAGGCGAGCCGGCGGGAGCAGGGCGTCATTATAGGGTTGACGCAATCCCTGACGTCCATAGCCCAGATCGCCGCGCCGATCGCCGGCAATCTGCTGATTGACCATCACCTGCTTATTGCCTGGGCATTCTGGTGTGCCATCACTTCGGGAATTGCATTACTGCTGTAGGGGCAAAACCGAGAAGATCGCGATACTGCTCGGGCAGCTTCGACGGTCTCATGGCACGGTTGAGCCACATATGGCGTGTAGCGCCGGTAGCGAGGACGCGTGGCTGAACCGCGTTGCAGATCTCGTAGGAGAACTCAACGGTGCGCGGATTCGAGTTCGTCACTTCCGTTTTCACCACGATTTCGTCGTCATAGCGCGCCGGGTGAACATACCGGCAACTCGCTTCGATGACGGACAAGAACAGTCCTTCGGATTCTTCCAGCTGTTTGTAGTTAATGCCCCGAGAGCGGACCAGTTCAACCCTGCCGATTTCCATCCAAACAAAGTAGTTGGCGTGATGGACTACGCCCATCTGGTCGGTCTCCGCGTAACGCACGCGGAGGAACGTTTCGTGTTTGCCTATTCTCATTGACCTGCGTTCTAGTTAGTACTCGCATGGCTGCGGACATGCATCGTAAGGATAGCGTCATCCGTGTCCGGTTGTGGTTCGGTACGATTGTGCGTGTACGTCAGGGTCTTGTTTTTTGGGGTTTTGAAGGACTTCACGGGGCTGTCGGCCGACCGGCCGGAGGTTCCAGCCGGAACCACCGTCGGCGAGTTGTTTCAACGCTATGCGGAGCAATTCGAAACCCTGTGCACCGCCAGCCCGTCCATTCTATTTGCGAAGAATAGAGAGTTCGCCCAATCGGACACAATACTGCATGAAGACGATGAAGTGGCCTTCCTGCCGCCGGTCAGCGGCGGCTCAACTGAGGCCGGCGCCCCGGAAATGAACGCCGTCCCTATCGTCGCGACACCAGCTGCAGACTTCATTGCTGAGATACGCGAACCGGCGGGCCACCTGTTTGCGTTGACCCGGAAGCAGATTGACTCCGAGCGCTGGGTCCGCGAGCTACAACGACCCGAAGACGGTGCGGTCATCGTCTTCGAGGGCGTGGTTCGCAATAACACAAAGGGTCGCAGCACACTGTATCTCGACTACGAGTGCTACCAGGAGATGGCCATCTTGCAAATGGCCCAGATAGGGCGAGAGATTGCCACTCAGTTCGCGATCGGACGCGTGGGGATGATCCACCGGCTGGGCCGGCTGGAGATCGGTGAGGCGAGCGTCTCAATCCTCGCCACGGCGCCTCACCGCAAGCCGGCATTTGACGCGGCGCTGGAAGGCATCAACCGGCTGAAGCGCGAGGTCCCGATCTGGAAGAAAGAGCACTTCGAAGACGGCGCAGTGTGGGTAGACGGAGAATGGGACGATCTGCTGCTCTCACGTCAGTCTTCATGAGGCAACTAAGCCTGCGAGTATCCATGGCCCTGCTCGTGCTGGCAGGAGCCGCATGGGCGCAGTTCAAGCCCGCGCAACCGACACCACCCCCAGCACCCGGTGGCGAAGCTTCTCAACATTCAACACCGCCGACATTCTCGGTGAAGGTGAACCTCGTCCGGTTGTTGACCTCCGTTCGCGATCGGGAAGGCGCCATCATGACCAGCCTGAACCGCGACGACTTTCAAGTGATCGATAACGGCATCCCTCAGGACATAGCCGTCTTCGAGAGGAACACCTCGGTTCCCCTGTCGGTCTCGATTCTGATTGACACCAGTGGTTCTACGCGAGGCGATTTGCACTACGAAGTGGACTCGGTGACTAAGTTCCTTCACGCGCTGGTGCGGGATGGGAACCGGTCCGATACTTTTGCGCTTTATAGCTTCAACTGGCAGGTTCGGATGGAGACTGAATACGGGCGAAACGCTCACCGAGCCGAAACGGCGTTGCGCGGCCTGCGGGGCGAGGGCGGTACGTCCCTGTATGACGCAGTTTACCTGGCCAGTGACGAACTGGCAACGCGCTCGGGACGACACGTGATGGTGGTTGTGACCGACGGCGGCGATACGACTAGCTACAAGCGATTCGCC
Source organism: Bryobacteraceae bacterium (assembly GCA_049579625.1). Classification (GTDB taxonomy): domain Bacteria; phylum Acidobacteriota; class Terriglobia; order Bryobacterales; family Bryobacteraceae; genus CAJCIT01. The sequence continues at coordinate 988 of JBAUOG010001205.1, read as the reverse complement.
GACGCCCAGCGGAGTGCGCAACTGGCCGATGCGGTCATTTACCCGATTGTGGTGGTGCCCATTCCGAACGACGCTGGTAGAAACATGGGGGGAGAACACGCGCTCGATACGTTGGCTGCGTCCACGGGAGGCCGCATCTTCTACCCGGCTGGATTCGACCAACTGGACCAAGCCTTCGACGACATACTTCGCGAATTGCGGACCCAGTACTTGCTCGGGTTCTATCCGAAAGGCAGCTTGCAGAAGTCCCGGCAATACCATCGAATTCAGATCCTGATGCAGGACAAGGGTTTGCGGGTCGCGGCGAGGTCGGGTTATTACGAGCCATAGATGCCGGAGCTACTGGAGAAGCCAGACGCAAACGCGACACGCTTGAGACTGGGCAAAGTTCCACGACCGGCACGCGCCACAATAGGAATATATGAATGAATTTCTTCACGCGGCTATGGAAATCGCGCGCGAAGCGGGAACCGTACTGCTAGACCATCGCGGTGTTCGATTTGAGCTGAAGGGTGAATTTGACTTGGTTACAGCGGCAGACCGGGCCAGTGAGCGTCTGGTTGTAACGCGCCTGCACGAGCTCTTTCCAGATCATGGGATTGTTGCCGAGGAAGGCGGTGGTGCGGAGATGAACTCCCAATACCGCTGGTTTGTGGATCCGCTGGATGGGACAACCAACTTCGCGCACGGCTTCCCGATGTGGAACGTAACGCTCGCTTTGGCTCATCGCGATCAAGTGATAGCCGGCGTTGTATTTGACCCCATCCATGACGAGATGTTCTCAGCCGAGCGAGGTGGTGGAGCGTTCCTGAACGGCCAGCGGATTCACGTAAGCAAGGCTAAGGTCCTGGAGGATTCGCTAGTTGCGACGGGGTTCCCCAGCCGGCGCCGCCACCAGAATGTGAACGTGCATTTCTATTACCAGCTCGCCATGATCACGCATGGGGTGCGGAGAGCCGGCTCTGCCGCGCTTGACTTGGCCTACACA
>JBAUOG010001204.1:0-11478 GCA_049579625.1 Bryobacteraceae bacterium | reverse complement strand
CACCCGCCTTGATTCTCTTTATCGCACTGCCTGAGACAAAAGACAACCTCGATCCGGGGTAGTTCCGTTAGACCGCTTACCGCGGCAATGCCCACTTTGCGGAAGGCACACCGATCATCGGACACGGACGGCGGCTTCGGCCCGCCCACGATGAGCGGTGCGAACGAATCTGGGTGCGTCGTGGAGTGTGTCGACCGTATTTCGCCCGAAGCGAACGCCTCGGTACACACTTTGCGACTGATCGTTACCTATCTCCCGGAGGAACGGTCGATGCCGCCGTTCCTCCCCGGCTCGCCTGCACTACCTCCGGAATCGCGTTGACGACTGTCGGTTGCTGAGAGAGATGGATGTAGTGGTGCGCGCCTGGCACTGGCGCGTCACCTTCGCAACGACGATAAAGCTGCCGTCGCTCGCTGCTGGGACTGCTGCCACCTCGCATCCGGTGCGCATTGTCGGCAGTGGATGGGTTGGCTGGCCTACTTGTACGAGCCGCTGGCATAACCGAATTGCTGGCTAAATCGTGAGTTTCGCCGTTGTCGTCCGGTTCTCAAATACGCTGTCGCTCCTGGTGTTTGTGTGTGAATGAGCAGCGCTGGAGGGAGCAGGCAAAGGCAGTAGGGCAATGAGGCACACATAAAATCCAATAAGGAGACTTTCCAATGAAACACAACACGATGTTGACCGTCGCATCTCTGCTCTCGCTGCTCTTCCTGACGCTTCACATTACGGACGACATCGTTCGTGGGATATCGAAGGCAGAGAGCTCAAACACTGCGCTGCTCGTCCTTCCGGTCTTCCTGTACGGGACACTCGTGCTCCCCGAACGGCGACCGGGGCACGTCATCATGTTGCTCATCGGATTGTTCGCAGCAGCCATGCCCGTCATGCACACGAGGGGGGCGCATTACGGCGAGATAGCCAAATCCCCCGGCGGCTTTTTCTTCGTCTGGACAAGCTGGGCGCTCGGCGGGCTGGGGGGCTTCACCTTGATCCTCTCGGCGCGCGGACTGTGGGATCTGCGACGGAGCCGGCCCCAGTAGTCCAGGGCAACGGACGGTGGCGATGCTCGCCCGTTGGGTGTTGTAAAAATAACGATCAACGGCGCAGCGTTTACCGACCTGAGAGAAGTGCTCGGAGCGGATCGTCCGCCACTCGGAGAATGGCCAGTTGGAAGCGTGAGCCGCGATTCACTCTCCGAGTTGCGCGTATTTCCGGCCGGAACCGGGAATTGATCTCGAGATTCAACTCCTCAGGTTGATTCAACTCGCTCCTGCTGGGGCTGAAATCGTGACGCAGCGATCAGAAGAGGTAAGGCACCAGGGCAGCAGTCTGATGAGCATATGTGGCATACGTCTCGCCGAACTGGGAACGCATCCACTGTTCCTCCATGCGCAGCTCGCGCCTGAGAAGTTGCGCCCGGTATGACAACCAAAACTAGGAATGCGAAAGCGATGAGACTGCTGTTCCTCATGGCTTTCCAGTATACGCATATTCTCTGTCGGGTTTCGGAACGCCGATCTCAGGATCGCGTGTCGAAATTGACGGGCATTTCGGATTGTTCCAGCGCTCCGGGCGGATCGTCGTTTTAATGCGGCCAATCCTTATTTGCGGTCGTTTGTTAGAGAAGTCACCTGGGTCCTTTGAATAGGCATCGACTCATTCTTTTCGTTCGAATTGGCTTACCAAGAAAAGCCACTGTCGCCCTTTTCCAGTGGCGTCCCGACGCGCACTGTGCGGCATCGCAGAAACCTCTTGCAAGCCCCGCCGTTATTGTGCAACATGATCTTGCTTAGTCATAGTTGCCTCGCGGCTCCGCCGCGATTGATCGGGCAGAGATTGGCCGTATAAGTCGGCCACTCGGAGAGAGCGCCGGGCGGGGCCGCCGAAGCGATCACTCCCGTGAAGCCGTCACGTCAACTTGCCGCTTACAGCCGTAGATATGGCCCCGTCTCCCCGTGCTTCAAAGATGGTTAGTTTGGCAACGCCGTCGCCCGCGCGGACTGCCTCAGCAGCGACCTCAAATTGCTCGCCGGGAGCGTCGAGGTCGCGTTGAGAATGCGCGACACACAGTATCGTGCTAGCCCGAGGTGAGGACGAAGCCCTAGTTTCCATTGAAATATACGCCGTTTGGTGCTGGCGTGCTGGGACGGGCGGACGGCGTTAGGCGTCCCCAGTGGGGGACGGCACCGGCCACTCGGGGAATGGTCTATCGTCAAACGCGATTCTCAGCGATACCCGGAATCCGATCAGGCCAGCCAGGCCGGCGACCGCAGACAGTATGAAGGCGTTCACCGCCTCCATCCCCAGTTTGCCCAGCTCCGGCTCGCGGAAGTTCAGCCCAATCAAATCGAGCGCCGCTGGAACCAGGAAGCGTCCGATCACGACTGCAATTGCCGCAGCCATAGCCGCCACCATTGCGAACCGCCGCAGGAAGGTTTTACCGGGCTGTGCGGTGGCACCGGGGATCAACGCGAGGGCTAAGATGCCCGTCGCTAGGATTGTGGGTAGCTCATCCGTAACTGCGAACACGAAATTGAGTGCATGAATACCTTGAGCATCAAAAAATGAGATCACGACCTTCACCGTTTCTTCCATGAGTCTCCCAACGATGTTGATCAACTCGCTAATACACCCGGCAAGGAGTCCAATTCGGAAGACATAACCAGTCGTGATGGGTTTCTCATCAATGATCGCGCGCAGCAGCACGAACAGGCCCATGGTCACCGTAAGGTCAAAGGAGAGCTCGTAGTAGGCCCCTGTTAGGTTGTAGTTGCCTACATGCGGGGCGAGGATGTCACGCGCCAAGGACAGTGCTCGCGAAGTAATATCCCAGCCCAGAGTAAAGAAGATAGAACTCAGTGCGAAGCTCAGGGCAAACGCACCGCGATTCAGAGATAGCAAATCTAGGAGCGCATAGAGGCTCACTCTGCGCCGCATGCGACTGGGCAGCCCAGCCAGCGCCTTCTTCCCGATGCCCCGCACATTCCTTGCGTGCCCGATGGCTCGCAGGAGCATTTGCCGCCGCTTTCCCGCCGGCTCCTGCTTCAGACGATCCTGGAGAATCACCTCAGCTCGCCGTCCACACACCGTCTCCACAGCGTAGCGACGCAACTCTGCAATTGGATCCGACATGGCGACCTCGATCGCCGCATCGGTGGCAGAAAGGCTCGTGCTGGGGATCCAGCGCAGGACGTCGAGACCACACCGTCGGCTCGCCGAATTCTGTGACGAGAGGTAATCACGGCCTAGGGCGACAGCGTCACAATGTTCTGCGTAGCGGGGTATCCAGCTCTCCAGCGGCAGGCCCTCATGAACTAAGCTCCGGATCAAGAACTCCAACGTCTGCTGGTTGAGACTCAACAAGTTTTGCTCCGCCCAATTCCGGGCGGCGATGAGGACGGGCCCTTCGAGGAGATAAGCCTCGTCCCTTGTGCGTGCCTCCCAGAGACTGCGGGCCTCGGCAACCTGTTGCTCGACAGCGAGCGCTACACGATCTTCGTCTACCCACTGCTTGAGGCGCGCCCAGTGAAGGATGATCGCCTCGTGCGCCACCTCGACGGTCGGATCTGCCAACCTTGCGTCATCGGCGATTACGAGCAATCGGTAGTCCTTGCCGGCGAATTTCTGTGCGACCGTCCAGCAATCTTCGCCGGTTTCCGATCGACGTGCCCTCCGTCGGGCATCCGCGCCTTCCTCACCCCCACGCGCCACGTACACGAGCAGACCAAACAAGCGCCGCGTGGCCTTCTGCTCGGCATCACTCAGTGACTGGTACAACTCTTCGGCACGCTGTGCGATCGCGCCGGCCAGTTTACCCGACTGGCGATAGGCGTCCAGGGTGATCACGACGTCCTCAGCGGGAGCGACTCGCGCGACGGATCGAGTCCAGAGCTCGGTCAACGCATACTCGAGCAGAGGCAGTTGGCCGGGCTGACTAAGAACATCATCCAAGATCACGTCAACCAGACCCGGCTCGAATGTTGCTCCCACTTTAAGCACTGGGCGTTCGATGGCATCTCGCATCTCGTCGGGCAGGAGTGGACCAATCGGAACGATCGCGCGTCCGAGCACGTCGCTGACCAGCCGACTGCTCTCGAGAGCGCGCCCGTAGAAATCCGCCCTAAGCGTAAGCACGATCGACAACGGCGTGACGTCAGTGACCTTGAACAAAGTATCGATGAACGAGCTACCGTCCTCGGCTGTCGCGAGAGTGAAGACCTCTTCGAACTGATCGACGATTAACAGCAACCGGTCGGCGCCTCCCGTCGCCCGCAAAGCCCGCTCGACAGCGCTCGCTACCGCGCTAGGCCGCCCAGTCAGGTCCCGCTCCAGTTCGCCGGCACGAGTGCCGCGCTCGATTTCGGAAACGTCAGGCTCAAGCAGTGGTACCAATGCGTCAGCAAGACGCCGCCACGGATAGCGACCTGGCGTAAAACTAGCAACCTCCCACGAGCGGCTCGGGGGGCGCTGCTTGCGTAGGCGCGGCACAAGACCTGCAAACACAACGGATGACTTGCCGCTCCCCGAGGGACCGACCGCTGCGGTTACATTGTTGCGGGCGACGCAATCGAATAGTCGCTCGACGAACGCATTGCGTCCGAAGAAGAATGCACTGTCCTCTTCTCGGAACGAGCGCAGCCCCACATACGGCTTCAATTGCAAAGGGTCAGCCGCACTTCGCTTAAGCGACGGGACGCCGCCAAGCGCCGCGATCAGGGCGTTGATTGCTTCGTCAACGTTGTCGTGGCGAAGATCGACCCACGAGTTGAGCATGAGAAATGAAGGTGTGAGATCCGCGCCATCGAGCAGCATTGGGATTACGGGAAACGCCCGTGCTTCTTTTTCGGCGGCCACCTGGAGGTCCAGCGCGAAAAACATCTCGCGGCGCTGCCACCCTCCGAGCCCATGAGGTCCTATGAACACTGCCACGCCTCGCGCGGACGTAAGTGCCTGTTGCAGCGCTTGGGGCCAAGGAAGTCCAGGCCTAAGTGACGCATGGTCGAGGAACGTACGAAGGCCATGTTTCTGCAGTCTGTCGCAAACGTCATCGACCGCCGCGCGGTCAAGACGGTTGTAGCTCAAGAAGAGATCAATCGCAGGTGCCGCGCTAGTCACCGTCGGGACGGGATCAGGCATTGAGCCATTGTAAGGCGCATCGATGCTCGACGTCCTCGTATGCCGGCTCTACTGGCAGATGACCTTGCGGAGCGAGGGTCTCCCCCCGTGACCTAACCGGCGTGAATCGCCCGCCCGACGCCTGGACCGCAGGAGTCATTAGGCCATTTCGCCCGTTCACGAGTATGCTTTGCGTAGCGCTAGGAAATCAAGGGGCACGAGTGTTGCAAATACCGCTTGCGAAATCGGCACTCTGGGTTCAGCATGTGCTCATTTGTTACATGAACGGGCACCCGTGCATGTATCAAACGCGAGTTCACCGTGAAGCTGGAAGGCCGACTAGCGTCTCAGGTTGAGTAGTTCAGATGGGCGGCCCGCCAAAAGCAGACCCCATGCTGCAAAAATGAATGTCAGCCGGGGCTGGCATTCAGGCGAGCGGAGGTGCTCGGAATGAAAAGCTGCGTTGTCCTCGAACTCGCAAATGACGACGTGTTTGACGGTAAGCGCCACAATCAGGCCTCCGCTAAAGATGAAGTGGCATCGTTCCGTTAACAACTTTGCGCCAGGAGCGCTTTTTGGGAGTGGCTCACTTAAGAGGCTCGAAAACTCACGCTGTGATCGGCTCCGGTCGATTCCAAACTCAAAGTGGACCAGAACTGATCCTACCAGTCCGCCGCATCGTGTAACCGGTAGCGCGCGCTTTGGTTCCAATGATAGTCGGGCCCCAAGATCAGTTGAACGGCGCGCGGCGCAGAATGATCGAAACGGGGCGATGCGGATCGTGCCGCTCGGCGAATACGGTGATCAGGATGCGCTCCCTCCACGCGACCCGCACCAGTTCTTCGATTTTGCCTTCGGACGCGTGAAAGACATGCTCTTCGCCATGTTCGGTGAGCAGCATGAAGCCCTCGAAATCGCCGAACCGGTCGTAAATTACCCCTTCCACCTTTCCAGTGTATTCACGGCGATGGCCGGCTCCTTTACCGGGTGACGGCTCGTGCCCCATCCCCGGCACTTTACCGGTTGGCGATGGAAGAATTTTGCCCGGATCGCCTCCGAATCCCTGCACGCGGCCACTGATCTGGCCGACATAGCGCTGAAACACCGGATACCAGCGGTTGTCGGCCGGTATGAACTTCTTGATCCACAGCAGCCAGGCGAGCAACCGCTCTTCTTTGAGAAGGAGGAGTTCCTTGCTGCTCACTACTATGGTTATCTGGAAAGCGCCACGCAGCCGGTTCCAACTGAACGACCGCGCCTGCGGCAGCACAATCGCTTCCGGCACGGTAATCTGGGTTGACGGATTCGGCGGCAGGACCGTGGCGGTGGCCTCGGTGATCTGGCGCACCACAATGTTGTAAATGTCACCGCGTTGGACCCCGTTCGGCAGATCGATGGTCAATAGCCCGGCGTTCCGCGCCGTTCCCTTGGGAATCGGAATGAAAGTGACTCCTCCGGTGCGGCATTCGAGGGTGTTCGCGTCGACCGCGGTGATTAACTTCGAGCCGTGGATGGCTTCCGCCAGACGTGCGATTTCAGCCGCCTGCAAGGACGGCAAATAGAAAGTGGCCGTACTGCCGGCCGGAACGTTGCCCCACATCACCATGAGCTGATCGAGGCCCGCAGCTTTGGGAGATGTGGCGATGATGTCGAAGGGATGCGGCATCTTTCGCGATGCCGCGACGCCGGGATTCGGACCATCGATCCAGGCGATGTTTCGTTGCGCCAGTTTATCCGAGTCGGCGGAATTCGCGCCCAGAGGAATAGGAGCGTCATCGTACCGGATCTCGGCAATCAGGCACTGGTGCGGTGCTTTGGTGATCAATTCGTTGATGGAGTACGGCGTGCCGCTGAACGGACCATCCAGGTTACCCGCAGTGGGAGTCAGGGGCAGGAATTTTTGCTGCGGCTGATTGATGTCCAGCCAGCAGCCGAAGAACGAATCCACTTCCACGCCGGGGTCTACGCTAATGGTGTAGGCGTTGGGTGTGTCCTCGGGCTGGGTGGTCATGTCCGCCGGGGTGGTGAGATTGACGCGGGGCGTGGCGAAGCAGGGAATGGTGACATACTCGCTGTTCTGTACTCCGAGCAGAGGAACTGTAACGCCATTCAGAACGCCGTCGGATTGAAACCGGTAAGTGGTGGTAGGATCGAAATCGCTGGACGTGGTTTGCGCCGCAAAAAGGCGGAAAAAGACGCGCACTTTCTTGGCCTGCGCGCCCGCCGTGTTGCCCTTCAGCCGCACGCGCGCGACGGCGAAATTGAAAACCCAGTTTCCACCGCTATCCTGCTGCAGGAATTCCAGGGCCGAGGTGTCCTCGACCTGCGATAACCCGTTTTCAAAGCTGTCTGAGCCGACAGAGCCCTTGCCCGCAGTCAGATTCGCAATCACCTGGGCGATGAATCCGGTCGCGTCCGCCGGATTGGTGGTCATGGTTGCGTTAAAGCGAGACGAGGTCTGGACCGTCCCGCTTGACGGCACGGTCATTTTGAAGAAGCGCAGATCGAAACTGAGCCAACTCGGAAACGCCGCCGGATGCAGCAGATCGACGTCCTCGAAATACGGATTTTCACCGGCGATCAATTCGATGTTGGCCGATGCGTTGCGCGTGATCTGACCCACAGTAAGCGCGGCGTTGAGCGTCAGGATGGCGACCTGATCCGGAAGGAGCACGCCAAACGCCGCGTTGCTGCTGAAGGAGACGGTGTAGGGATACAGAAAAGTTTGCGGATTCTGCGCGAACGTGGGGTCAGTGGGGACGATAGGAACGGGTCCAAACTGGGCTACCGACGGCAGATTCGCGGAGATGGTGGCCAGTTGCGCGGCCGTGAGTGTAGGATTCAGCGACGGATCGAGCGTGACGGTGATGACTGGCGCCGGGTTGGGAGGATTGACGTTCAGATCGGCGGTGTTGTTCAGGTTGAGTTCGGCATTGGTAAATCCGGCGACCTGAAGCCAGTAAGCCGGGGCCCAACGATTGAAAGAGAATTCGTCCTTGCCGTAGGTACTTTTGTCGATGACAAACGAAATCGATGTAGTGGTGAGCGGAGCGCCCCAGATTTCCTCCAGCCCTCCGTTGCGCCGGTCGGTCCAGCAGGCGAAGAAGTTGCCCGCGTATCCGGTCAAGCCAATATAGTCGCCATACTGAAAGTTGCTCTCCGCTCCGGCCGATGTTTCATTGGTTTCGGCAGTGGTCACTTGGACCGCCGACGTCCAGCCGACGCCGTTGTCGGACGAGGTCTGCATCCAAAGATCGGCAGAGACGCGATTCGGGTCGTTTACGGTGTCGTAGTAAACCACCATAAGCACGCCGCTTGTTTCATCGAGAGCGAGGCGAGGGAAAAACTGGTCGTTCAGGGAAGTCTGATCGTTGAGCTTGAAGGGCGTTTGCCAGTGGGCGCCGCCGTCGATGGAACGCGAGAACCAGATCCTGGTCTTGCAAGTGGAAGCCACGCTCGAGCCAGGTCCGCTGCCGGAGGTGCAGCCCGAGTCGCCGGAAAGGTCGACCCAGCAGGCGTATACCAGATTCTCGGTGGCGGTGCGGTATGCCGCGCCGGATGCGTAAATCAAGACTTGCCGGTTGTCCTGCGCCGGGATTGCCAGGGTAAACGCCCCAAAGGTAGCCGCAATGGCAACGGGGGATCCGAAGCTGGCTCCCCCGTTGGTCGACTTGGCGACATATATCTTCGCGCTTCCGGTGTCGGGCCAGAACGCGAAGACATCACCAAAGCTATTGGTCTTGATGTCGCCGCCGATACCGGTTCCGGTGGTCTCCGAGGCGCTCAGTTGCTGCGGCCCCGACCACGATCCGCCGGGCCCGTTGCGCACAGCCGCGAAAACCGGCCCGCCGTTGTGCCAGGTGAGGTAGATATTGTCTTTGTGCGGCGAAGTGGGGCTGTGGTCGACCCAGAGAGCTTCCTTGTCCGCAGTCAGGTGCGTGGGAGCGACGGTGGCGTCGAAGGTCCAGGTCTTGCCCTGATCGATGGACTTGAAAGCCCGAAGAACGAAACTGGTTGTACTGGCATTGATGCCAAGGGTGACTGACCAAGCGGTGCCATCCGAGGTCCAGTCGATGGTGGGATCGCCCTGGCGCACGTCTGCCGCGGCCCCAGATACGGGCAGGCTGGATTGGTTCCACGAACCTCCACCATCGATGGAATAATGGATCGGCTGCGTGCCGCTCAGGTTGGTTGAGGCACTGATGATCTGCAGAAGGTTGTTATAGTTGAAGCGGATGTCGGACTCTTCGCGCGGGCCGGTGGCCGCGCCGGAAAGACGCAGATTAGTTGCCACTGCCGCCTCCCGCGTCTGTCTTGGCGACGAGGTCCTGGTTAGCCACCATCCAGTTGTATAAGTCGCGCAAAGCCAGGGGGTAACCTCCGCTTGGATCGCTCGGCTTGAAGGTTAACTCGGGATGATTTTTGCGGAATTGCACGCGCAGCCAAAGCGGGACGCGGATCTTGTCGTGCGCCTCTTGCGGCAACAGCATGTCGAAATTCTGGTTATCGAGGACGAGCTTTTCGAGCGCACTTCCTGGGATGACGTGCGACTCACGCAACTGTTGTTCAATGGAAGGCCACCGGGGAGCTCCGGCGAGCTGGGGATTATCGGCCATGTGCCTCCTTAGCTGCCCATTGGATCTTAGACGTTACCGTGAGTTGAATCGGTGATCGCCAATTCCGGCGGACGCTAGTTTGGCCTGTATGGCCCGGCGCCTACTCCGCGGCTTCGAATAAATGCTTGTCGACATAACGCCACGGCACAAGCGGCCAATGCTAAGAACAGGCCGGCTTCAGTCACTCCGTTCCCGCCGTCCGGGGAGCTGTGAAATAGCCTCTCAATGAGATCCACGACGCTCCTTTTCGCTGGGAAGGAACGGACAATAGTTAATCCGCTCGCACGCTGCTTGGAAAATTGTACACCCAGCCATCTCTGTCCGCCCTTCCATTTTTATTAATTTTTCCATTTCGAGCGACTTTTTGGATCCCAGGAATGCCTTTGGAAGCACAGCGGCGCGCGTAAACCACCGTCGCTTGTACGAGTAGAGACCGGCGTTTAATCGCTTTATAACGTAAATAGAATCGCCCAATGAATCCAGTGAGCAGGATTTCCATTGTTTTCCTTTGCATCCTATTGACATGGCGGGTTTTGTCGTGATAAATATTGGTTAATAGGGTAAACTTTCCCGTAAAAGCTGGGCCGGTGGTGTCTCTTCTAATCCCGCAAAAGGGGGCTTCGAATCAAGCCTAGCCTGTCCTCCCACAAGTGAGGATTGCCGCTTCGAAGCGATCTGTTGAACAACCGATCGCGAGTGGCCAACCGGAAAAACAGCAACAACCTTCCCGCAGATCAATCTCCACAACTCCTTCGATAACGTTCTTCACAAGCTGAGTTCTCCCTGCCCGACTCCCTTTGGAGTTGTTTTTTGCGGGCGCAACGTTCTTTCTGCCTCACTGCGCGGCTAGCGCCTAACTGAATAGCCCAACCGACCACGCGTCTCCTTCACCCGCAACCAACTAAAACAGCAGCGCCGCCGGAATCGGCGGTCCTGGTCTTTTCCAATCTGTCACCGCTTGAGACTTCTCCCACAAGGACAATATGAAACCTATACGAAATGCCTGTTCCGTCCGGGGCGAACGGTTTGTCGCCGACACCCCTGAATACTTACCGGACCCCCTACAGAAGCTCGCCATCCAGTATTCCCGGAAGGCGGTCTACGACTGGAGGCTTCCTTACGACGATCGTGAGGATCTCCAGCAAGACCTTCACTTGGCCCTATGGCAAAAGCAATCGCGATTTGATGCAAGTCGGGGTGAGGCAGATGCGTTCCTCCGTCGCGTCGCCAGGAATGAGTGCATCAAGCTTCTTAAGAAACGAACTGCCGGCCGCCGTGACTATCGCTTGGACGTTGCGTTAGACGATCGCAAGGGCCAGACGCTCATCGGCACTTGCCATAACCCGCTCGGGGCAGAGAAGCGCCTGATCCGGGGCATTGATGTGCGTCGCGCCATAGCGTCACTCAGCCCGAAGCTCCGCCGAATCGCGAATGCGCTTCGAGAGTCAACGCCCACAGATTTGGTGCCTCGTCTCGGGGCTTCCAGGGCGACTCTCTACAGGATGATCGCGAGCATCCGCGACTACTTCAGGTTGCGGGGTCTAGCCGACGTGTCAATTTGAGGCCTTTATTGGGTGGTGAAAAAATCTCACGGATCGCGAAAAAAAGTTGAGACAATTCTCCCCGGAAACGGTATTAAGTATTGACAGCCTTTTTCAGGCTGGCACTTCGTGAGGAGTGCCGGACGTCAAAGGGGCGCATGTTGGCGATTCGTCGCCATAGCCGAGCAGAAAGTCCTCCCCGGGAC
>JBAUOG010001203.1:0-19898 GCA_049579625.1 Bryobacteraceae bacterium | reverse complement strand
TATCGCGCCGGGACTGTTGCGCACGGCGCAAATCCTCCATGGTTTTCGAAAAGGCGCGCTGAAAGCGCGAATCGTAGAGCGAAGCCAGGCCCATCGGGTTGCCGCTTCGGTTGAGCAGCTCCTCCATAGTGTCGTTCATGAGGCCGGTGTTGCCAGCGTAGATCTTGAATTCCGCCGTGCGGAGCATCTCGAGCCGGAACTGGATGTCGGCGGCGCGACGGGCCAGGACGTTTTCGAAGTCTCCTACGGGTTCGATGTCCTTGACGATGCCGTCGACGAAGCGCTGGTAGCGTTGGGATTCTTCGTCAGTTCGAAAATACTGGGTTATGTCGGCTGCGAAGAGGCCGTGTTTGATGGCGTTCTTGGAAGAGGCCGCGCGGCCTTCGGGAGTCTTGGCGCCGGTCGACTTCTGCGCGTTGATTCTGTTGGCGCGATTTCTCGCGTCGACTTCCGGGTTGTCGTCTTTTCCGGCCACCACGTTGGGTGGTTCAGCTTCCTGGTTCTGCTTCGGCGCTTCGGGCGGCGTGGATTGCACGCACCTCGGCGGGTCCGTTTCCTTCCGGGCGGAGTCCTGCTGCGCCGGGAGTTCTGTATTGCTAACGACGCCCGGGATCTTCGGGACGTCTGAAGTTAGATCTGTCATTTGTTTTTAACCTCGGATTAGTCGTGGCGGAGATGGCCGCCTCACTAAGAGTTTGCGGCCTCAGTGGTGCCTGACTACGGGCGTGCGAAGACCCAGGATCGCTGCAACCGACTGTGGTGAAAGGGTTTCCGTCGCTGGACAAAATTTTCTAAGTTTGTGACTGACGAAAGCGGGACTTCATTCGTCGCGGCGTTTCACGCGGATTCCGGGTGACCGCTCCGTCAGAAGTTGTGAAGAATCTGGAATATTGCCGCAGATAAACCGCGCATGGCCTTCGGCCACCCTGGGAAATGAAAACAGCCGATACGGCAGACTGGGGCGGGTTAGCCAATATGGGCAAGCGCTTCCTCACGGTCTCGGAAAGCTCTCCGCGGTCCTCAGCGTTCTCCCCTGAAGACGCTGTCCACGCTACTGATTCGGCTGCATCCGCTTGCTGAGGGGCGTGGTTGCTCTGAAAACAGGTGTTGTTGATCTGGGGACAGGCTCGCTGTGTCCACGCGGCGACGGACTTTGGTAACGAACGAAGATTTGTGTGCGCCTTGGGACACAGGATGCCTGTCCCTGTCGGCATCCGTTTTTGTTATTGCTGGTAGGCACTCCGGGCCTCATGCTGATATCAGTGCCGGACCTTACAGCCAGGCGGTTACGCTTGTCCGATGTAGCTTTGCAGATGGCCGATGGTTTGTTCGTGCGAGGTAATGGTCCACTTGACTAGATCTCCGATGGAAACCACTCCCAGGGCGAGACCGTTCGCGTCGACAACCGGCAGGTGGCGCACTCGATGTTCGGTCATCATGCGCATCGCCTCGTCAACCGTGCAGTCGAGGCTCACCGTCAGCGGCGGCGACACCATGATTTCCTTCACCGGTGTTTCCTTGGATAACCGCCCTTTGAGAATGACCTTCCGCGCGTATTCCCGCTCCGACAACAAGCCCACGAGCTTGCCGTGTTCGATGACCAGCAGCGCGCCGATCTCCTTATTGGACATCATCTCGATGGCTTCGTAAACAGTGGCGTCGGGAGAGATCGACCAGATTTGCCGGTCTTTCTGGTTCAGGATTGCTGAGACTAAGTCGAGCACTTTCATCGGGGTTCCCCTTATAGGAAGCGATTGATCGAATGCGGCTGCACGGCCTCTGCGGGCCTTCCTTGACATTCGGCAATCAGAGCCGAAGTATACGCTGGATCGGGAAGCTATTACAAGAGCGAAAACTGGCCAGCCAAACAGAAGCCGTGGGAGCGCTTGCAGCGTGGTGCGCCAAACTACGCGGTATGCCACGGATCGTAGCTGCCGACATGCCAGAGATGGCCCTCGGGATCGCGGCAGGAGAAGGCGCGGCCGCCATACTCCATATCCGTGATGTCCATGACAATCTCGGCGCCGGCAGCCTTCGCACGGGCATACATCGCGTCGGGATCCGCCGATATGAGGTTGGTGCTTTGCGTGTTTGCCCCGCCGATTTCGTCAGGCTGTTTCATCAGCTTGCCGAATGTGGAGTCGACCACAGAACCGAGCATGATCATGCCGTTGCCGAACGTGAGTTGGGCGTGGGCGATGGTTCCGTCGGGATTGGCATAGACGACCTGTTTGTCAAAGCCGAGGGCCTGGCACAGCCACTCGATAGCTTCGGGAGCCTTTCGGTAGCGCATACCCGGGATGACGGTGGAGGTACAGTTCTTTGCCAGTTCGGACATGCCCACAGTATGCATGAAAACGTTGGGGAAAGTGGCCTATACGACTCTCGCGACGGCTGGAACCCGCCGCAGCAAGGCTACGGTGCCCCAGCTCAGCGCTACTGTACCGAGAAACACCAGGCATCCCTTGGCGATGCCCGGCAGCGGTGCAGGCAGGAGCGCATACTGCAGCCAACTCACAAACGCGTAGTGAACCAGATACATGCCATAGGCGTTGTCGCGAAGACTGTCAAACAGCTTTACTCGCGAACGCGCGAAGCGTACGAATAAAGCGAGGGCCGCGAGGCAGGAAGCGGCGCAGGATAGGGAGAAACCAATGTCTCCGGCCGTTTCCCATAGGCGCGATCCCATTTTGGTGGTGCTGGCGATAATGGCGAGGATGGCAACCAGCGCGAAGGCCAACCAGGACCGCAGTATCCATAGGGGCCAGCGACGCGCCAGCTTGCTGTCGGGCGCGAGCACGCCTCGGTTTAAGCCGTAGGCTCCGACTCCAGCGCCGATGAAGAAGTAGACCAGGTAGTGCAGGATCCGGCTGGTCTGAAACGTGAAAGGACCAAGCGCCGACCATTGGAGGGGGTTAAAGGCCAATTCCATCGGGATGTAGGCGGCCGCGCTCACCGTAGCGAGGAGAGCGAAGAACGCGATGTGGCCTGAGATCGACGCCATCAAACGGGCCAAGCCGCCTCCCCAATGGGGCAAGGTCAGGGTCAACAACACGGCAATACAATCGAATGCCAACAGAACCCAGACAAACCAGGCAGGCCCGGTAGGCCAGTTGCCGAGCGAGAGCCAGACACGCGCAAAGCCCGCAATGCCGGAGGTGGCACCGGTTTGCAGAAAGGCGGGGTAGTAAGCGAGCGGCGCAACGAGTGACGCGGCGAAAACGAAGGCCAAGCCCAGCCTCAAGAAGCGATCGCGCAGAAACGTGCCGGTCCCCTTGCGCTGAAGGCTGTTCCAGACAAACAGCCCGGATAAGAAGAACATCAGAGACATCATGAAGACGTCGTTGAAGCCTACCAGCAGACTGAAGAGGCCCGACCGAGCGGTGTCAACCACCGGAAACGCTTGCCACCAGCGCGGCTGCGCCGTCAGCGACACCGGCGGCTGAGGGGCGAAGGGGCAGTAAGCGAGCATGGCATGGTGCGCGAGCACAAGCAGGGTGATGAAGGCGCGCAGATACCCAACCGAGATGTTGTAGTTGCCCTCGACAGACGGCGCCGCCGGGGAGTTGGCGGGTCCGGCTTGAAACGCCAGGCGATCTGTGTGCACGCAGTCCTCCAAGACCTAGTCTGTACACGTCCGCGATGAAGCCGCCACAGGATTCTTGTGGAATTAAAGGACAGTAGCCAGCGCATTTTGCCACCGAGGTGTATAACAATGACATCGCTGGGCCCATCATGAAGAACAGAGTCATTTTCGTTTTTCCGGCCTTGGTTTTGATGGCCGTGTTCGGTACCGGTGGCGTATTTGGCCAGCAGGACAAGCTGGTGGACAGCCTGACGAAGAACCGAACACAACTGGTATTGAAAGACGGAAAGTTCGCGGGAACGGCAGCTCCGTTATTGGAGAAGGCGCTGGCCGAGTCCCAGTTCGTGCTGATCGGTGAAGAGCACGGCACCCAACAGGTGCCCGCCTTCGCGAGCGCCGTTTGCAATGTGGTCGGACCGCTGGGCTTTCACACCATGGCTGTGGAGGCCGGCCCACGAGCCGCGGCAGCGATTCAACCCTGGATCGGAGGCGCTAACAGCCGGGAACAGCTCGCGCAGTTCGAGAAGAAGTTTCCGGACACGATCGCGTTTTTCAACCTGCAGCCAGAGTTGGAGCTGTTGTCGCATTGCGCGGCCGTGGCGCAGGGCGGCACGTTTCAAGTTTGGGGGCTGGATCAGGAGTTTATGGGCTCGTCAGGCTACTTGCTGTCCAGAATTCTTGAGACGCACCCGGGGAAACAGGCAACGGCCGAGACCGAACGGCTGCTGGCAAAGAATGACGAAGCACGGGCGAGCGCGGCCAAGAGCGGCAATCCCGGTGAGCTGTTCATGATGAGTGTGTCGGATGCCGATCTGGCAGGGCTGCGGGCGTTACTGCAGAAGGAAGGTGACACGACGGCGCAAGCTCTGCTGGATGAACTAATGGAAAGCCGCGAGATCTATTACAAGAATGCGACCGCCGGAGCGGAGTCCAACCGGCAGCGCGCGCTCTTGATGAAGAGAAACTTCGTTCGAAACTATCAGGCCACCGCGAGAGCCGAAGGAGCAGTCCCAAAAATCCTGATGAAGTTCGGCGACTGGCACCTCTACAAAGGCTTCAATCCACTTCTGAACAACGACATCGGGAATACGTTGGCCGAACTAGGAGATGGCATGGGGATGAAGTCGCTGCATATTGCCATTCTTGCCGTGAAGGGAACGCGTTTGCGATTTGCGGGAATCGGACGGCCTTACCAACCCGAAACCTTTCAAATGCTGGATGACAAAGACTACAAGTTCTTGCAGCCGATGGTGGACGACCTCGAAGCGGGCGGATGGACCATGTTCGACTTGCGCGGAATACGGAAGGCGGCCTTCCAGGGTCTTCTGGATCGAGACATGGAACGGCTAGTGTTGGGCTACGACCTGTTGATCCTGATCCCTGATTCCACGGCCTCGACCCAAATCCGATAATGCCCGCTACGAGAAGTTGGGTATAAACTGCCGCGACAGCGCATCGACCTTGGTCAGCAGAAGCTTGGTTGGCTTGTGTTGGGGGTTCCGATGCAGCTCCGTCTGAACGTGGAGAAGGAGTTTGGCGACTGCGGCCTTCAGGTCATTCCATTCCGCGGTGCCGTGGGAATACTCGGGGTTCTCCGACTCGAGGTGTGAGAGCAAAGCAGATTTGATGGGGTCGTGCGAGTACTTGACCACCGCTTTCTTCAGTAGATCGCGCTCGTCGGCAGTTGGTTTGAAGACTAACATTGTCAGCTGCCGTAAAGCATATCAAGGTCAGCGAAGCTCGTATATGGTGTAGCCCGGGTTGCGCAAGACTTCGCGATAGCGCGTGTCGAGAAGGTCTTGCACGTGCTGATGGGCGGCGGGGTCGGTTTTGGCGGAAGTCTGAAGCCATTCCTTGTACCAACGGTTCTGGACATAGAAGCGGCCCTGTCTTCCAGAGAAGTAGCCCAGGCGGACGTCGTCGGTCAGATTGGCATCGTAGCCAAACGTGAACGCGAACTCGCCGCCACCGGTGATCAAATCATTAGGCGCAGCATGCGCCTTAAGGTAATCAGCAGCCGACAGATACTCGCTGCGGTACGAGTTCTCGCGAACGGCCGCAGCGGTGGAGGCCACCTGCGCCAGAACAAGCAGACCGATAATCCACGGGCGAAGGCGAGGACGGCGTTCGGTCCACGACCAGATCCAAACGGCGGTGAGGGCGGCCAGATACGGAACGGTCTGGACCAGATAGGGTTTCTGCTTAAGCCCGTCCAGGAAGCACAATGCGACGAGGGTCAGTAGTGTCAGCATCAGCAAGGTGCCCACGCCCGCGGTCTGGCGTAGCCTCCGGTCGATGAGAATAGAGACCAACGCACCACCGTACGCGATTAGTACGACGACCTGAAGTTGAAACGGGCTTGACCAGTCGCCGCCGGCGCTAAAGGCGCTGACGTAGCGGAACATGAGTTCGTCTTTCATCGCGGAAAGCGGTGAGCCGAGCGCGTAGAAACGCCTGACGCCTTCGCTTTCCCCGGCAATGCCGGAGATGTTACCGGTGAACTGGCGCCAGAAATCGTCCGGCGCTTGCGCAATATACAGGCCGTAGGCGGTCGCGGCAATCGCGAACGGAAGGACAGCAAGCAGGACGACGACGGGTGTCAGGTGCCGGCGATCGAGTTTCAGCGCGAGCGCTACGAGGGCGAAGGCAGCGAGGATGCCGCATGGATGGGTGAGGCACGCGGCGGCGATCAGTGAGCAGGCTGCAAATAGGGACCAGGGAAGCGAGCGCTCGCGCAGCCATAGAAATGCAGCGAGACCGGAGAATCCCAACGCCGCGCACATCATGTCCATACGGCCCAGCGCGGAGTCCAGCGTGAAATGGTAATCAACCGCAATGAGAAGAGTGGCGACGATCGCCAAGGAACGATCGAACAGCTTGCGTGTGATCAGGAACCAGGCGCATAGCGCGACAACTCCCCAGGCAGTGGAGAGCGCACGCAAGCTCCAGAGACTGAAGCCGAACAGTTTGTACCAGGGCGCCTGAATGAGAGGGTGAAGCGGAAGTATCCAGTAGGTGTGCCGGTCGATGCCCGCAAGCCAAGTGCCCTTCGATTCGAGAATCGTTGTTCGCAGAGAACCGGTGGCGAGGAGGTGGTAGGCGGGATCAGCAAACCAACCCTCATTGGCGACCACACGGCGGCTGAGGATTGTGGAAATGCTCAGTGCGAGGAACAGCAGCAGAATGCCTAGTAGCGAGGCAGCGTAGACGAGAGTCGACTTCAGCGATGTGCGATCGCTTGGTTCGCTGCCCACCGCTAATTCAGCACGGCCTAACGGTCGTCCTTACTTCCGCCGGTTGCGACGCCAAGCGGCAACACCGATGCCAGCCAAGCCCACGCCCATAAGGGCAATGGTAGCGGGCTCGGGTGCTCCACCGGGCGCAGTTCCATCGCTATCGATTTGCGCGTAAGCGGAGCAGCAGAAAATCATGCTCGCAAGCAAAACGAAATACTTGATCTTATTCATAGAGTTCCTCCAGGTTAATCGGCTTCGTTATTTCTGTCGGCGACGCCAGGCGGCAAAGCCGAGGCCGAGGAGACCTGTCGCCATAAGGGCAACGCTAGAGGGCTCTGGGGCCACGGTGACTGCCCCGTAAGCGGAGCAGCAGACAAACAAGCTGGCGAGAGACACGAAACATTTGACTTTATTCAAGCCATCCTCCGATGATGGCGCGTCCAAGGAAACCCAAGGCGCGGCTTTGGACGAGTGTATGTTCAACCACCGAAGCTGTCAATAGGACTTTAGTTTGCCTTCGGTGGCTTTGAGGCCCGGTTGGGAGGGGTCAGCGCTTAAGTCTGACACCCGCCGGCCCGAGTATTTCAGGCGCTTCCACTTGTGCCGGAGCACGCGGTTCCAGTACATGAGGACCCCGGTGATTGTGATGATTGGTATCGAGAGTCCCAGGAAAGCCCAAAGTGTCTTAAGACCAAGGCCCCAGTAGGTGCCGTAGTGGAGCGGGATTTGCAACCAGATGAAACAGTCGCCCAGACTTTCGTTGACGCCATAGCGCCAAGTCTGTATGTGTGAGCCGTCCCAAGGATTGAAGTAGATGGTATCCATATACTCCGCGCCACTATGGTTGCCGCGCCGCATATAGACTTCGAGCGGCGCGCGGCGATGGTAGGGAAACTGGACTCCTTCGAGAGATGTTCCCGGGTCAAGGACATATGCGCGAGCGATGATGGACTTCAGATCGAGCGCGGCAGGATCGCTGACCGGCTTGACGGTGACCACCGGCGGCCGGGCGCTGATGATCGGCGAGATGCGGTCGACGAACAGGAAAACCTCTCGGGACCAGCCAAAGTAGAAACCGGAAATCCCCCAAAATGTGACCAGGGTAAGCGTCCAGAAACCGACCGCGTTGTGGAGATCGTAGTTGACTCGCCGCCAGGTCCTTCTCAAGTCGATTTTCAGTGCGCGTTTCCAGGACCTGATGCCGGGCCACCAGATCACCATACCCGTGACATTGAGAAGCACCAGCAGTGCGCCGCCGATGCCGTTAGCCGCTCTGCCTTTCGGGCCGGCCATCAAATTGACATGCAGGTCGCGGACAACGCTCAGCCATGAGTGCATCGATGGGACGACACCCAGGATTGCACCTGTCTTGGGATGCGCGGCGACGGTGATTCGCTCCTGCGGCCCTTGCACGGTTGCCTCGAACACGGGATCCGTTTCGGTGGGAGTGTAGACCGAGATAACCGGCCGGCTGGGATAGGCGGTCTGGACGTTCTGGATGACTTCCGTGATGTCGGCGAACGGCTCAGCGGTCTGAAGGTTCTGCCACGGATTCAACCCGGCGAGCGCTTCCAGCTCATCGCGGAAGACGAGAATCGATCCGGTGACGCCGACCACGATCAGGTACAGAGCGATAAGGATCCCGAGCCAAAGGTGAATCTGAAAGTTGAGTTTCCATAACAGTAGCTGTCGGGGACGACGAAGGAACTGCCGAAAGAATTGCATCCAGTTGACTATGGGCAGGATACTTGCACGGCAGCAGAGGTTCCCGCGCCGGATTCAGACGTCAGCGTTTTCCCGTAAGGAGAGATGGTCAGTTTAGAAGATGCAGTGGGCCGAGTCGAGCCCTGAAGCACCGCCCTATACTCCGACGGACCGGGTTTGGCTATTTTGACAGTGCCCACTTTTTGGTCGCGGGCGTCATTGACGTCGCTTTCGGAACCGTCCAGGTGCACTGAAGTGAAGGTCGTGCTTACAAAGAACATGTTGTTCACTGGCGGCTGATGACAGCCATCTCTGCCCATTTGCAGGCTCTTCGACCAGCTTTTGCAGGCCGTCGGCCAGGCCGCTGCTGCGGAAGCAGGCTTCCTGGCAACTCTAGCTCGAAGTCTTCGAAAACTGCCTCCGGAATTTGGCGATGTCGTCATGGGAAGGAGGCCAGTCCGTGTCGCAGGTATTGCAGTGAAATACCAGCGCTCCAGACTTCAGCGCTTTTTCGAATTCTTTCCAGCGGAATGTAACTCTCTGGTTGTGATTGTTCGGACATACAATTTCAAACTCGATGCGGTCGCTCATAAGCCTCCTGCTGCTTGCGAAATTTCCCGATCTGTCGCTCCGCGCAGTTGATGCGCGTCGCGCAGTCGATTAAGAATTCTGCTCTGGCGATACGCCGTTTCGCTTCTTCGATTGTGTTGTCACTTCTTGATGGTAGCCCACGTTCCCAGGGATGCAGGGCAGCATAATACTCGGGGGCCTATCTGTTCACATCATGGGCCGAAGGCGTTACGCGGTGACGGGAGACCGGCCGTTTAAACCCACGACATGCGTGCCGGAAACAGTGTGGGCCACAGAGAACCAGATAAGCCCTGACCAAGCTAACACCAGAGAACGGGGGTGAAGCCTCCATCTGGATGCTTAAGACGGGCCGGAGGACGCTTACCTCACGTTCGCGTTCATGGGGGCATACAACCCCAAGGTTAGAGCGACTTCGGTTTTGGGTAAATGAAGCAACCGGCGTGTTTAGGACGCGTGAGACCTGAGCAGCCTACTTCCTGGCCCCGGCCGGAACGCCGCCCGCCACCACTTTAGGCTGCAGCCCTGCTTTCGCAAGCGCGGCGTAAACCACAAAGCCCGCTATGAAGCTGTACACGGCGGCCGGCTGCAAATAGGGTTTGGTCTCTTCGGAAATCGGGAGAAACGGCAGAATCCCGATCACGAAGCCGACGGCCCAAGCACCATAGCCGGCAAAGTTGATACCTTCTCGCGGTCCGGCCCATTTTTTTCCGGACAACCAATAGTCGGCGGCCATGGCTCCGCAAATCGGCCCGAACGACGCGCCAATGATGGTGAAGAGATTAATGAGATTCGCCGCCACGCCGGTGATCGCCAGGATCGCCGCTACCACTGAGCCCACCATGGTGGACGTCAGCCGAGGCACGCCCGGAATCATCGTAGCCAAGCTATTTCCCGCGATAAACGAAGAGAAGCACATGGGGGCGATGGAAGCAATGGCAAACAGGAAGAAGGCGATGGCCGCGAAACTGCCTGTTTGGGCGATAGCTGAATCGAATTTGTAGTCCTGGACGCCATACATGGCATGTGCGCCGGCGACCGCTAGAAGCGGAAGTCCTCCGGCTACCAGCACGGCTAGCAAGATGCCCACGAGGCCGCCCCAGCGAACATCCTTCTCATCCCTACTGTTCATGCCGAAGTCGACACCCGCTGCGCCGGCCGTAGCAAAGAAACCGACCACAATCTGGATGAGCATCATGAATCCGATATACGGGCTCGGATGTTCGGGCACATACTGCGATACGCCGCTGGCATTCCTCACAAAGACAATCAGGATCATCGCCAGTGGAACCAGATTCAGATAAAGGGCGAAGCGCGCGACGTACTGTATACCCATCGCTCCGACATAGCCGAGTACTAACGCCCAGACCGCCGCGATGATGCCAAATAACAGGCTGCCGGGTTCGGCTTTTGAACCGAAAGCAGTCAGGATAAATGAGGTTGCCACGAACGCATTGACGGACATCCAGCCCACCTGAAGCAGGCCCATTAGCAGGCCGGGCATGAGATAGCCACCCTGCGTGCCGAATGTGGAACTACCCACAACGTAGAGGGGAAACCCGGTTCGCATACCGAGCAAGGCCGGTATGAGGTAGAAGAAAGCATAGCTGATGATGCCGGCAACCAGGAGCGCTAAGAGGCTCCGCCCAACGCCCGCGCGATCGAGAGTTCCCGCCGCGATCTCGCGATAAAAGACGACCCACAGAAAGACACCAGCATAGGTGGGGGCGGTGTTCTTGTACCAAGGCGCGCGATTGGAGGTCGGGTTCGGGACAGCCTTAGAAATGTAGCCTGGCAACATGGCAGCTCCTTTAGAGTTCGGCGATGCTCATTATATACACGTCGACACTTTGGCGAACCTCAATGCGGCGATTTACGCCCTGCCAGCCGGCTGCTGCAGATCTTTGGCGGTGCGCTAGGGTAGGGGATGGTCCAGTTGGAATGTCCGTTTACATCACATTGTGCGCCATTTCTACCTGCCTGAGCCTGGCGACATATGCACTGCTCGCTTGGTTGCGCAGCGGCTTCTCGCTGGGGGTGCCGGGCCTGTTGGTGCTGTTCGGGACTTGGTACGGCATTTGTTGGCTGGTGCACAACTGGAACCGAAAGCGGAGGGCAGGGTAGATGGGCGGCCGAGTGTGCGACCCGGTCAGAAGCTAGTCTTTGCGCATCACCCAGGTTGTCATGCTTCGCTGGTTTTGAACGACGGTGGTCTTGAGCGGATCAATCATTCGTCCACCCAGCTCTGTTGCGGCCTGACTCAGCAGAGCCTCGTCGACCAGGTAGCGTTCGGAGCCATCCGGCAGCAGAAATCGACGGCCTTCCAGTCGCCGTATTTGGTGTTCCATTCCGATCGAAGAAGCGAGGCGGCAGAATAGCGCGCCGCCTGGTTTCAGCGCTCTCCAAGTGCCTTGCAGCATACCTCGAAACTGAGCGTCATCCCGAGCAAAGTGGAAGACGGCACTGCTGATCACAAAGTCAGCAAAGCCGGTGGGAAACGACATGAACTCGAGGGCCTCCGCGCGAAAGTTCTCCGGCGGCAGGTTCGGCGCCAGTGTTGCCGCCAGGCGGCGGACATCGCGTACGCTCGCGGCGTCTCGGTCGACGCCAAACACCTCATACCCCTTGCGTAGGAAATAGACCAGGTTCCGGCCGGCGCCACAGCCGGCATCCAGAATCCGCATGCCCGGTACGATGCGGCCTCGCAACAGTTGATCGAAGAGATAGATGTCTATGTCGCCGAATTGCTCGGGAAGGCTGGCTGTGGACATTTTCCAAT
Source organism: Bryobacteraceae bacterium (assembly GCA_049579625.1). Classification (GTDB taxonomy): domain Bacteria; phylum Acidobacteriota; class Terriglobia; order Bryobacterales; family Bryobacteraceae; genus CAJCIT01. The sequence goes on along the minus strand of JBAUOG010001203.1, from coordinate 8,005 downwards.
ACTAACGAGGGAGAGACTTGCACCCGAGGGGAGTTGTTCAGTGGCACTCAATAGTTCAGAATGTCGTTGTGAAGCGGGCTAACATCCACGACGCGGAAAACAATCTATCGCGCTATTTGGCGGAGCTGAAGCCAGGCCAGGTGTTAGTGCTGTGCAACCGCAGTAAGCCAATCGCGGAACTCCGATTACTTCACAAGAAGAGCCTCCGCAAGCCGCGAATCGGCGTAGCCAAGGGCGAATTCGAAGTTTCTAATTCGTTCTTCGAGCCCTTGGGTAATGAGATCCTGAAAGCCTTCCGGGGCACGTACATGGGATGACGATTCTTACACCTGACCCCGACATCGAACAGTACGGCGTACGCGTGTTGTGGTGACCCAAGTGCCCGATGGGGTGTTCAGAAATGCGCTGACGCAGTCGACTAGAACGGGGGATTTTCGCACCTGGTACCGGGGTCGGTGGTAGGTGGTCGAGTCCGGATCGCATTCGGAGGAGACAGCGGCGGCCGTGCCGCCCCCGTAGAGATCAGCAATGCGGCGAAGATCCATCCCACTTGCAACGCTACTGTCCACGAAGCTTGGGCTGCTCCCGTAACAGGATGACTCGCACACCACAGGATGGTGAGCAAGTCTCCTGCTCCAAACAACGATGCACAGATCAGGAAAACTCGGAACAGATTAGCCCATCGAAGTGTCCCTGAGAGATGAAGCAGGGCGGCGAACAGGGGCAGAACCATCAGCGCTGTCGCGGTTTCGATTACAAAGAGCCATGGCAGTCGGACGCCCCAATTCATCGAGGTGCTCATTGCAGCAGTAGGGAAGATCAGCCCCCACGGAATAAACCAGATCGAGGCTGTGCCGGTTGCAGCCAAGCAAATCTCTGCCTTGCGGGGCCTCAGTTGGCCTGAAGCGCTAACCAGGATCGCGACCAGAACCTCGCGCCAGAACCAGCCTTCGGAGCGCCCCTGGTGGAGTACCTCAAGTAGGTCGCCCGTAATAGCTTCCCTGTTCCGCTTCGGATACAATCGCCTCAAAAGCCATACCGCCAACGCCGAGGCCTGTCGTTTTTTGTTCATGCGCGCTCTCCCTCCAGTTGTGGTATTCCGCTCCATAAGCTGATCAGAGCTTTTTTCGACGTCTTTGCCTCGCGTATGCCATTGGACGTGGCGTGAAAATATCGTTTCGCTCGTCCACCCCTCGCCGGACTTGGATCTCCGAGCGTCGACGAAACGAGTTGCTTTTGCTCGAGCCTGTCAAGCGCCGCGTAGACGCTTCCGAGCGCAACATCCCTCCCGGTGATTTTCAGCAGTTCCTCAGAAATCGGAACTCCGTAGGCGTTATCCCCGAGCCGGATCACGACAATCAGAATCATCAACTCAAATTCCCCAAGATAGCTTCGTGCCGCCATTTCTTCAAGTATAGCGAATAAACCTAGGGTGGGCCAGCAGTAAGCACTGGCCAAGAAACAATACTTGGTCGCATCCACCGCCATGTGCAGCAAGGCCGAGGCAATCACACTCGTTGAACGTTAGTTTTAAGTCTGATCGCCCGCCGGCGGCAGTCCAAACGCTGGCCCCGGATCGGGCCTAAAACCGGTCACCATGAATCGCATCACGCATCAGGTGCGATATGCTTAGTCTATGAGAACCACACTCGACATCGACGATGAGATTCTCCTCACCGTAAAGCAGATCGCCCAGCAGCGCAAAACCACGGCGGGCAGTGTCGTGTCTGGCCTTCTCCGCGAGTCGCTCCAGCCGAAATCCTTCGCCATCGAGTACCGCGATGGCGTTCCCGTACTTCCCCGCCGGCCGAACGCTCCCGTCGTCACCCCTGGGCTCGTCAACCGACTTATGAATGACGACGAATGACGACCAAGCCTGCTCTGCTCGATATCAACGTCCTGATCGCGCTGATCGATCCCGCTCACCAGTTTCACGACTCTGCGCATACCTGGTTCAAATCCCATCGAAGCCACGGCTGGGCCACCTGCCCCATCACGGAAAACGGCTGTCTCCGTATCATGAGCAATCCCGGTTATCCATTCCCCGGTCTCACTGTCGAACGCGTGCGCGGCATCCTGACCGAACTCGTCCGCGTTGAAGGCTACCGCTTCTGGCCCGACTCGCTGAGCATTCTCGAACCCAAACGCTTCGATCTCACCCAAACCGGCCCGAAGTATCTCACCGATCTTTACTTGCTGAGCCTGGCTATCTTCAACCGGGGATGCCTGATTACGTTCGACCGAACCATCCCCATTCAGACGATCCCAGGTTTCCACCCGGATGACATGGAAGTATTGACAGGAGAACCATGAGTGCACAGCCTCTTCGGCTACATGACGCTAGAGACTCACTTCCCAGCCTTTGCGATAGGCCGGTTTGATCCACTTTGTGGCGTCTCGATTGTTGCTGAATTCGCCGGCAGTGTTGTCCCACATGAGCTTGCCGTCATAGTGAACCGCGGCAGCGCCGAGCACCAGCCACTCCGTGTAACGCCCGGCAATCGAGAAGTTGGAGCAGGCCGGCGCGCCGCCTTTGCAGGCGCGGACCCAATCGCGGGCGTGGGCGGCATGGTTGGAGCCGCTGCTGGCACCGGGGGACCGCTGCAGGTAAGGTGCGGGTAGCGTATAGTCAGCCCAGCGGGAGCCGGGGAGCAGGCCAACGCCTTCACCGCGTCCGCTGGTGCCCAAATATCCCTTGGAGCCGGCGAAGATGCAGTTGTAGCCGCTACGGACGACCGGACCACCAGGCCCACCGGGCGTTGGGGCGGCCCCGGGAGGACGTCCGCCGGAACCGGGAACGAAACCGCCCTGGCCAGCTGCCGGTCCTACTTGAGGACCCTTGCCAGGAATCTTGCGCGCTTCTTCCACGGTCATTCCGGGCGGGTTGTAGGGGTCGCCGCCTGCATGGTGATACCAGAAGATATTCACCGGCGGCATGCCGGGACGCGCAGCGAACTCGTACTTAATAGCGAGCTCATCGGGGAAGGTGAATGCAGGAAGCGAGTCCTTCTTAATGCACTCGACGCTGACCAGGTATTTGGGGTCGAGTTGAAGCGCCCAGTTTGCCGGGCCGAGGATGTGCACTCCCCAGTCACCGATGAGGCTGCTGCCGAAGTCGTAAAACCCGCGCCAGTTGAAGGGAAGATAGAAGCCAAAGGTCTCGCCCGCACCCAGCGGGGGAGCGCCCGGCGGCCGATTGCGCATGATCCGTTCAGTGACAAATTCCTTGTATGCGGCATCGCCGGCGGTGAACGGGCGCTCTGCAGCGCCGCCCAGCCAAAGGTCCCAATCGAGCGTATCGGGTATCGGCGTCGGCGGGGGAATCGCCGTCATTCCCTGGGGCCAAGCCGCACGCCCGGTCCAGGCGTGTACTTCGCCCACTTCGCCGATCTCGCCCGCCCAAATAATCTCGCAGGCAACGCGGGTAGCGTCATGGGAGTAGCCCTGGTTGCCCATCTGCGTAGCGACGTCGAACTTTTCGGCGGCCTGGGTCAGAAGACGGGCTTCTCCCGAGAGGCGGGTGAGCGGCTTCTCAACATAGACGTGCTTGCCAAGTTGCATGCAAGCCAGGGCGCAGATGGTGTGCATGTGGTCCGGCGGCCCCACAACGACTGCATCAATCTCCTTGCCCTGTTTGTCGAGCATCTGGCGGAAGTCTTTGAACTTCGCCGCCTTCGGATAGCGCTCGAACGACTCCTTGCCGCGCATCCAATCCACGTCCGCGAGGGCGACGACGTTCTCGACTCCTGCTTGGGCTTGCTTCAAATCGGCCGCAGGCTGTCCTCCAGCCCCAATCGCAGCGAGGTTAAGTTTCTCGTTAGGCGATTTGTAGCCGGCCGCCTTGAGCGACGGCGTGCTCCCGAAGCCGCCTGACGGCAGTGCGCCCGCTAACAGAGACCCATAAAAGAAATACCGTCTGGAGAATCGGTGACCTGACACGTGTTCCTCGCTTTCTATCCGGTCTTTAATCATGGATGGTTGCAGAGTTTAGACCGATACGAAGCCCGAGTTTACGCCCGCTGCAAGGAGGTTGGCAAGGTGCAGGCCTGCTTCAGACTCGCCGCCAACGACTAATCGTTGTCGAGATACTCGGGGGGCACATCGTCCTCTCGGACTTGCCTTGTGTGAACTTCTGCTACGTCTGCGTCTGGCGCATCTTCCACGCCTCTAACCACGTCGGCCTCGAAAGACTGCCCCTCTTCCAGAAGTTCTACGACGCTTTCTGAGCCCGCCTCCGCGACGTCCGACAATCCCTGTGTGTCGCCGGACTGCCCGGCTGAACCAGAACCTCCGCCCTTCACTCTGGTCGATGGGACAGGATAGGTTCGGGTTCCTTCGTCGTCTTGCTGGCTCATGCCCTTATTTCAACACGAAGCCGACGGAGATGGGACTGTGAAGGAGCGGACACAAAGGCTCCGGAAACTCGATAGCGACCGAGCGAAACTCTTGTTACTTTCAGAGCAACGTCGCAGGTCTTCAATACAACGCCGTCCATGGCGGCCATAGCCGAACGGTGTGCCGGTGACTGAATCTGCCGAGATTCCGGAGGATCGACTCGGCTGGTAATATCGTAGCCACTATGAACAGATCAGCCGGTTTCGCAGTCGTTCTCGCGGCAGCAGTCATGGCATACGGCCAGCAACCGGTGCGTACCACGGCCGAGGTACTCAAGGGGAATTTCGATTACATCAACGAGAAGGTTCTCGAGATGGCTCAGGATTTCCCGGCGGAGAAATACGACTACAAGCTGAAGCCGGAGATGCGCACGTTTGGAGCGGTCATCGTGCACATTGCATCGGGCAACATATACGCCGCGAAGGCCGGCAAGGGCGAAAAAGTAAAGTGGGACGATCAGGAGCAAGACCCCGCCAAATTCCCCACCAAGGCGGCCTGCGTCGAACTACTGAAGAATTCCATCGATGACGCGAATGCGGCGCTGAAAGCAAACCCCGAGGGCCCGACGAAAAACATGCAGCCGTTTTTGTCAGTGCTGCAGCATGCTTCCGAGCATTACGGTCTGCTGGTTGCCTACTATCGAGCGAACCGCCTGGTGCCACCCGAGTCGCGTCCAAAGAAGTAACTGGGAGCCATAGGGATGGTCATTCCGCGTTCGGCAAGCGCTCGGTGACCGTCGCACCTCGGAGAGTTCTCACGATCCCTCGTTGTTTTCAGGACAACGAAGTCGCCGCCGCCAACAGGCCGGCTCGTGAAGGTGGCCCATTGCGGCGCATGGATTTCGCCGTATTGAGCAGCACTAGCTTAAACTGGCTGGGATGGAAACAGTCGGCGCATTTGAAGCCAAAACCCATCTGTCGGCGTTGCCTGACAGGGTGGCAAAAAGCGAGAAGATCACGATTACCAGGCATGGTATTCCGGCGCCGTGCTGATGCCCGTCGGCGAGTCGGGGTCCAAGCTATCTGACAAAGAAATCTTGGAGGGCTTGCGGGAGTTACGGAAGCGTGTAAAGCCCGGCAAAATGAGCGTGCGAGAAATGGTCAATGAGCGAGTATGAGGACCAATCATCGCCGCTGCCGTAAGCGTCATCGGGGCGCATCGTCAGGTTGCGAGCAACGAGCTCTAGGTGCCGGGCGTCACTGGTGCGTTCTTCACTCTGCTGCTGCAAACTTCATCGCACCGAAGCTGACCACGCTCTGCGGATCAATCTGCCACTGGTGATAGTGCAGCAGTTCGCCTTTCACGGGCGGCATGATCTTCAAGAATGTGTAGAAGGGAGACGATCCGCACCATTTCAGGTCGTCCTGGTTTTCCTGGATCAGGCTCCAGTAATCCCTCACGCTGCCTACCGCGATCTGCATAATACGGCGCTCATCCCGTTCTTGGACGCCTAGCATCTCGCCGGCGCTTGCGTAGGCGGTCACCGGGTCGCCATAGCGCCGCCCCATGTGCGCCATGTCCACGCCCAGCACAAGGCAGAGCCGCTTGCCTTCCCGCGCCACGATGTTCCCTGCGACGTCGAAGAATTGTTTGACACGCTCTGTTTCTTCCGGCAGCCCGCCTTCGTAAATGCTCTTCACAAATGGGCCGCACAGAATCGGAAGGATGCGCACGTTGGCGCCGTATAGATGTTGAAGCAATACCACCTGGAATTCGATCGAGTGTTCGACCGCGTGGCAGTAGTCCTCCATGCGAATCGCATCCGGCGCCTTTGCCTCCAACTCATCGATCAGGCCACGCTCGGTCCGCGTTTCGCCATACGGGGTCACGAAGGGTTTCCTCGTCAGACCGAACCGCTCAGGCGCTCCGTAATGCGAGGTTCCCAGAACGACGAACACCCGGTCCGCCGCCACTTCTTTCGAAGGCAACGCCTGGTACGCCGCCCGGTACGTTTCCCATCCACCGTCGGGGCTGGCATGAGGCGCGGCCACTGCCAGCACCGTGTCGTTCCCCCGCGCCGCGCCAATCCGGTGCATCATCAATTCCGCCAGCTGTACGCCGTCATCCGGATAGGCATTACCCGCGAAGATGGCCTCACGAACCGTCTCGGCCGCAAACTCTGCTTCTCGCGCGGCGCGCAGTGACCGGTACGTATCATTCTCCAGAAACCCGGCCTGATCCAGCGCTTCGAACAGCTGCCGCTCAATGTCGCCCACTTGGATTTCGCCCGTGAGACGCACCAGCTCGGAACGCAGATCCAGTTCCGTCTGCACGCCGTCGAAACACTCCAGGCACTCCACCAGAATGGGTGGAATCAGCAGCGTGGAGTCGGAGTAATGATAGGGATCGCGGATCAGCAGCCCCGGCCTCGTGCTGTCCGGTGACGGCATGAAATCCAGGTTGAAGCGGATTCGGGGAAGGGAAGACACCGGACCATTGTACGAAGGGCTTCCTGGCCCGCCCCGTTAGAGAGGCGGAGGGCTCGGAGTCTGGGTGAGACGTTCAGCACAGGCCAGCATGAGCGCGGGGTGCACACCGACTCGTAAGCAAGTGGATTTCGGCCTTTTTTCCCAACGTCTTTAGCGCTTGAACGCTCGTCTACCAGCCCTCTGAACCGATGCCTCTACACTGTAATCAGCAGTTTTATGAAGGCAACTCTACTCTGTTGTGGCTTGGCCCTCTCGGCATGCCGTCTGCTTGCCCAATCCTCAGCTACTGCGCAGCTCTCCGCCTCGGCGCAGGCGGCCCATGCTTCGCAAAGCGGCCTTGACCTCGATGCCATCGACAAAACTACCAGTCCCTGCGTCGACTTCTACCAATACGCTTGCGGCAATTGGCTGAAGAACAACCCGATTCCTCCCGACAAAGCCACTTGGGGCCGTTTCGATGAGTTGGAGGAACGGAACCTTCGCCAGCTCCGGCAGATCGCCGAGGACTCGGCCGCCCATCAGGAGCGCTCCGCCATCGATCAAAAGATCGGAGCCTTCTATGCCTCCTGCCTGGATGAAACCGGCATCGAAAAGCGCGGCCTCGATCCACTCCGTCCAGGTCTCGATCGCATTGCAAAGATCAAATCCAAGGCGGAACTGACCACCGATATCGCCTGGCTGCATCAGCATGGCACGGAAGCTTTGTTTGCATTTCACGTCGCGCCCGATATGACGAAATCGACGGTCTACCTTGCTGAGCTGGACCAGGGCGGGCTCGGCTTACCTGATCGCGACTATTACTTGAAGACCGATGCCAAGTCAGAGGAGATTCGCCAGAAGTATCTGGCCCATGTGGCAAAGGTGTTCGAACTGACGGGCGTGCCTGCACCAGAGGCGCAGCGCAAAGCAGCAGCCGTGATGAAGCTCGAAACGTCCCTCGCGGAAGTTTCAATGGACAATGTCTCACACCAGAATCCGCAGCTTCTATTTCACAAATACAAGCTGGACGACAGCGCAAAACTGACCTCGGCCATCGACCTGAAGAAGTTCTTCGCCCTGGTTGGCGCTCCGGCCTTCACCGAACTCAATGTGGATGTTCCGGCGTTCTTTGAAGGTTTCGATAAAGTAATTGCGGCAACGCCACTGGCTGAGCTGAAAGACTACTTGGAGTGGTTCTATAT
>JBAUOG010001202.1:0-2662 GCA_049579625.1 Bryobacteraceae bacterium | reverse complement strand
GGGCCGAGGTGGCCGAGGTGGGCCGAGGTGGGCCGAGGTGGGCCGAGGTGGCCGAGGTGGGCCGAGGTGGACAGCCTGAGTGGGCCGAGGTGGGCCGAGGTGGACGGGCCGAGGTGGGCCGAGGTTGGGCCGAGGTGGACAGCCTGAGTCGACGAACTCGCTTTTTCTAACTTCCTTTTCTGTCAGCTATATGCAAACTTCCGACTTTTGCGCCCTGACTACTCTTCGTTCGTTTTCAACGCGCTAGCTGCCTCGGTCGTATCCAAAACTAGCGGCCACCGCATACGCCTCTGCTAACTCTGAGAGATTATCTTCCCCCGCCACCCACTAGATAAGCAGTATGCCTCGCAACGCCCGCTGCGTCGAACCCAGTTTCACGTACCACGTCACACAACGTGGAACAGACCGCAAAGCCGTCTTCTTCACATCTGCGGATCGCCGCACCTACCTTCGGTTGGCGCACCAGAACTTGGCCGACGCCGGCGTCACCGCTCTCGGCTTTTGCCTGATGACCAATCACGTACACTGGCTGGTCCGCCCGCAACGTGGCGACTCACTCGCGATCTTCTTTCAGCGGCTGCATGGTCGCTACGCACAGTACATCAACATCCGGCGCCAACGAAGCGGCCACCTCTGGCAAAATCGCTTCTATTCCTGCCCTGTCTCCGACCGCGCTCTTTGGCGCGTGATGCGCTATGTCGAAACCAATCCGGTTCGTGCGTGCATCGTGCCTCACGCAGGTGCCTATCGATGGTCCAGCGCACCAGCGCACCTCACGGGCGCCGACCCCAGTGGTCTGCTCGACCTCAAATTCTCTGAGGCGCAAGGCGGAACCCAACACTGGCGGGAACTCCTTACCGAAGCTGAAACGGCCGACCAGCTCCGCCTGATCCGCCGCTGCACATATGCGGGGCGGCCCTTTGGCGACCAGCAGTTTCTCGATTACTTCGAGGATCAGTTCAACCGCAAATGGCGCCGCTGGGGCTTCGAGCAACTACCTGTCAGCATCCCGCGGAAGGCATGAAAGAGTCGCTTCTCTCTGCTTGGTGAGGGCCGCCCGATGCACGACCAGCCTCGCTCTGCCCGGCCGGGCCGCCACGCAACTCGGCGTCCCTGATTGACCTCGACGAGGGCCGAGGTGGCCGAGGTGGACGGCCGAGGTGGACAGTCAGAATCAACGAGTTCGCTCTCGCTAACCTCTTTTCTAGCAGTCACATCCAAAACGCCGCGTTTGAGTCTCCGTCAGCTCTTCCTTTCCTTTCAACGCCTTAGCGGCCTCGCTCAACCCCCAAACAAGCGAACACCGCAGACGGGTCTGAGGTGTTCGAGAGGAAACCGAGGGACAGCAGTCACCGCTATTCCGAAACCGTGAGCGGAGTCCAACTAAAGAGGCCACTGCCTGCCCAAGCGGGTGACCAAGCAGCCTTGATCGCTCACCGCCGGAGTCCTGTCACCGGCCCGAATCGTCGCGGCCAGCCCGCTTCAACGGTAGGCTTCCTTGCGGTCGAGTACGCGGTCAATTTCGAGGTAATCGCCCTTGTCACGGAAGAACACGCGATGGTCCTGCGCACGGAGCCGTATTAAAGGTGGCGCAACACCTTTTGAGTTGCTTGGTGCGGCCCTCGCCAGTGAGTACATAGCTGCCCAGAGTCTTGAGAATTTGCCAGGCGATGGCCTGTTCGATGGATCGCAGATCGGCCTTGGCTTGGTCGGTCCAAACGATGCGTTTGGCCATGCTTTACGGCTCGCGGCTCATCTTCTCCCAGTCGGCCATAATGAGACCGACCTCAGCGAGCACCTGCTCATGAGGGATGGCCTCGTTGTGTTTGAGCCACTCATCCGCCTCGGCGATGGCTTTTGCTTCGGCGGGACTGAGGGTGTCGCTGTCTTCCTCAAGGAAGGCTTCGAGCAGATGCACAACCGCAGCTAAACGTCCCGTGTCGAGCCGGTCCAGCAACTGATGGGCATGTTCGCGCATGGGGTGATTCCTTCTTTGAGCCGTCAACCTGCTCGGAGTATCCTACACCTGGTCTAGTCTGGTGGCGTTTGGGGACGGACAGTCACCTGTAAGTCCGACCGTATCTGTTGCGAGTCGTGGTGGATGAGGACGAACGGTGACCAGCGGTTTCTCGATCACTTCGAGGATCGGTTCAACCGCAAATGGAGGATCTCCCGCCGGCCAGTCACAAAAGTCGAAAATAAATCCGAGCCCCTTAACCTCTTTGCATTCACCATCGCCTGCATCGTCCCACCCGCACAAGTTACTAACGGTATCGGACCCAATGGTAATTATTTGAACGGCGAGCAGCGCCAGATCGAATTGAGAAGGGTAGTTACAGTGCAGAAAAATCCAGAAACATCGGGCAATCCGGATGCCATCAAGCCCGAGCCGAAGCCCACCGTCGAAGCTCAGCCTCCGCCGGAATCCAAGACCGAACAGCTCCATGACAAGACAGAGCAGAAAGAGGAACCCAGCATGCAGCAAAATCAGGATCAAGATACAGTCAAAGACCAACCGCCGCCCAACCCGGGCGACACTGATACGGAAGTCGACGCGAGAACCAGGGCCAATAGAGCCAATTCGCAGAAGAGCACGGGCGCCAAGACTCCCGAAGGCCGCGCGGCCTCTTCCAAGAACGCTATCAAACACGCCCTCTTCGCC
>JBAUOG010001201.1:0-9183 GCA_049579625.1 Bryobacteraceae bacterium | reverse complement strand
ACATTGCCAAGCCGCGCGCCGCTGCCCCGGCCGGCCGGTAATAGAGCGCCAGCGAACCCCTGCCGGGCTGTCGGATGGCTTGATCAACCACGCGGGCCCATGCTGCTATGGAACGAGTCTAATGCAGACACGCTAACTAAGCCCTCGATTCGCGCTTTAAGTGGATCACCGGGAATAGTTGAGCACTGATCTCAGCATGAAGCGCCGAGTGCACACCCTCAATGATGAAAGAGGTTGCGGCATGTTCATCCGAACGGCGCGCTCATCAGCTCGTCGGGTCGCAATGCGGGGCACGCCGTGGTCAAAAAACGGGGGACAAAGACCAAATCGCGACCGGTGCGAGGGCTGTACACCTCATCCGCGTACACGTCTACGGAAGATGTTGGGACGCGGGTTGTCCCGCTCATTGCGGCCCTCCGGCGCCTTGAGGCTGGCCGGCCAGCCCCGCCTTCCCGATCGGGGGATGCTCGGCTTCGTGCGGCGCAGTACAAGCTGAAGGAGCCCGACAACAGTCTTCGCCCTCACGGCACGTAAACCATTTCCAGGAACACTTCGTTTTGATCCGCAACCATAAAACCGAGCCGCCGATAAAGCTCAAAAGCTCTAAGGTTGGTTCTGGTCACAGAAAGCCGGACCGGCTTGCCTTTCTGCAGCACCCGCCGCAGCAGGACACTGCCAATCCCGGCTCCACGCTCTCTTGACAAGAGTGCGATATCCAGCACTCGGATCTCATCTTGATCCCCGGCGGCGAGCCACAAGCGCCCCACGCGGCGATCCTTGCACATGACAATCGCGTCGGATGAGGCTGGGAAGCGTGCGGCGTATCCACGCTGCTGCGCCCCAAACTGCATCCGCAACATAAACTCCCGCTGTGCGCCATGCAAAGGGAGAAGAGAGAATTCCGCGGCCCGGGCGTCAAGATACAACTCGAACAGAAAGTCCGTGTCTTGAACCAAGGCCGGACGAAGCGACAAGTCGAAATCGCCGTCTACACTGATCACTCGAGAAACCGGCCGTGGGCTAGCCGCGTGAGGGGTAGATTCCAGTTAGAGCGATGATCCAGTTGAGGGTGAGGTAAGGCGAGAGAATACTGAAGGGAAGGGAACCCCCCGAAGTGCTGATCGCGTTGGATGCGAGCGTTGAATCGGCGGCCGATGCGGCAGCATACATCGAGCCCCCCGTGCTCGAAGCCAACAGCTGATTGGGAGGGTGCGAGCTTGAGCCCGGACTCGAAACCGTATTCACGTGATGGTTGTGCGCGGGCATGTTGGAAGCTAGCAAAGTGGCGTTTTCGGTTCCTCCTGTTTGACCCAGGACATAGTTAGCAAGGCCGGGAGCCTGCCCCGCGCTCTTCGGCACGCGCCCGCGGAGATCGGGAAGCGCAAATGTCGATACGCCGTCCCCTCCATACGTCGTTCCCAACAGCGAGAACAACGCCGCATTCTGAGAGATGGACATGATCTGTCCGTTGCATAAGGCCCAACCATTCGGTGCGAAATTGTAAGGCACCAGCAGTAGCGAACCAAGAAATGCTTCAGCCATTTTCGGATTCCTTTTCTTAAGCGGACGTAATCCGCAAACCGTTGGGATATTACTATGAATCGATCGAGCTTTTCAATAGTTTTTCCGGCTGCCTCGAATTGCCGGGCCAAACGTTGGCGATGGCTGTCAATTTTCTGATTCATCGTGTTTTCTGCTCCACGCCTGGTGACCTTGAGGAATTACGCCGTGCTTTCGACCATCAGACCGGCGCAGTCAATGAGGCGGTTGGCATGCCGCGACAGGTCCTGTTTGCCCCGGTTTCCTGCCGGCCAGTCACCCTTACCGGATTGTTCAACGCGGAGATCCGGGAAAACATCCGGCAATGTTCTTTCTTTGTTCAGGTGCTGGGAGACTCCTGGGGTCCACCTGCGGCCAAGCTCCAGCGCGCCTTTGAGTTGGCTGTCGAGTGCCGTGACGATCCTCAACTGCCGATGCGCGGCGTCGCTCTGTTTCTGGAAGAAGTACCCCTGGAACGCTGTTCGGCCGACGTCATCGAGTTCCGGCAGTCCCTCGAGAAACACTCCGAATGTGCCGTTTCCCGATTTCAGGATGTCGAGGGCTTTCAGCGCCTCCTGAATGATCAGTTAACACGGTGGCTGGCGACCCTGACGAGTACCGGAGTACTGAAATAATTCGGGATTGTTGGTGCCAAAACTGTGGTATCTTAGCTTGCCGGCGGAGCGTGGGAGTGCGAGTCTAGGATAATCGTTCCTGGGATCTTCGCCGGGCTGATCTTATCAGGAGGCATACGATGCGGCACAGCCGGATGTATGAAGTTCTGTTCGTTGCGGCACTGTTTGCCACGCCGGCCGCGCTGGCCCAGACATCGTTCAGCAATACGAACCCGATCAGCCTGCCTGCGACTCCCACCACGGCCCCCCTCGCTGCGAGTCCTTACCCGTCAACGATAACTGTGACGGGCCTAAGCGGAACCGTCTCGAAGGTCACGGTAACTCTGCATAACTGGACTGAATCGGCCGGCAACGCTTACCCAGAAGATCGCGGATTCATGCTGGTTGGTCCAAGCGGCGCCACGTTCGAGTTTCTAGGCGGCGTCGGAAGTTTCAATCCTTTTTCAAACGCTACGGTGACCCTCGACGATTCGGCTGCCAGCCAACCCGGGACGACGATCACCTCCGGCACGTTCAAACCCAAGAATGCGTTCACGCAAACGTGTGCGAATTATCCGTCGCCGGCGCCGGCCAGCTCCGCTTGCGCCGCGCCCGAAGGAACAGCGACATTCGCCTCCGTGTTCAACGGCTCTGCCCCCAACGGCAGCTGGAGCCTCTACGCCATGGACATTTTAACGGGCGATCCAGCAGGTACCGTAAGTGGCGGCTGGACGATTACGATTACGGTGGCTGCCGCGGCCAGCACGACGACAGTGGTCTCGTCGAACCTCAACCCGTCTTTCACCACTGCCCCGAATAATTCAGTGACGCTGACCGCAACCGTGACCTCGCTTTCTCCGGTGACGGGCACGGTGACATTCTTTGATGGAACCACTGACATCAGCGGCGGTGGGGTGGCCTTGAACAGCAGCGGCCAGGCACAGTTGATCACATCGTTCACCACCGAAGGCAGCCACGCGATCAGCGCGCAATTCAACGGGAACTCGAGCTTCGCCACCAGTACGGGCTATCTTACCCAGGAAGTAGACAATCACACGGTGGTCACTGGGCCCACGTTCTGCAACCAAGGCAACATCACGCTGAATACGACGGGCGGCGTGCCGAAGCCGGCCACACCCTATCCGCAGCGGGTCTATCTCTCCGGACTCACTGGAAGCATCTCAGAGATGACGTTGCAGCTACCGAATTTCGCTCCGACGTATCCGGAAGATGTCGACATTCTCCTGGTGAGCCCGACGGGTGCGACGTTCGTGCCACTGGCATCCGCCGGAGGCACCCACCAGCCCTCCGGGGTTACGCTCACGCTCAGCGATAGTGCGGCATCACTGGTACCCCAAGCGACCACGCCGGCGACCGGCACGTTCCTGCCGAGCGATTACAACAGCAGCATTTCCTTCCCGGCTCCTGCGCCTGGCGGGAGCTATAACGTTCCAGCGACACAAGGGTCGGCAACTTTTGGAAGCAGCTTTGCCGGTCTTGCCGCAAACAATGGCGATGTCTGGAGCTTGTACGTTTTCGATCACGCGGGCGGCGACAGCGGCACAATTGGCGGCTATTGCCTGACCTTCACTACCAGCAGCGCGGCCGCGACCACCACGATGCTGAGTTCCAATGAGAATCCGGCATTTACCGGCGATAACATCACGCTGACGGCGACCGTCACCAGCGGCGGAAGTCCCGTCAACGCAGGGACGGTCACATTCAAAGAGAATGGGACCGTGTTAGCCGGACCGACCGCAGTTGTCAGCGGCCAGGCAGCCTTCATCACATCGACCCTTTCCGAGGGAATCCACAACATCACTGCGCTGTACAGCGGCGTCCCGGGAAGCTTGAACGTAAGTTCGGGCTCGCTCAGTCAGGAAGTGGATCACCACACCACGGTGACCGGAACGACTTACTGCAATCCGGGTGGCATAACCATTCCTGCGAATGGCGGGACCCAACCATATCCTTCACGCGTTTTCGTGGCGAATTTACCCGGCACGGTCTCGAAGGTCACCGCAACCCTGGAGAACTTCACGCATGCTTTCCCGAGCGATTTAGGAGCGCTGCTGACCGGCCCGACCGGGACAAACCTCGTCTTCTGGTCGAATGCGGGAGGGAATACCGCCGTGAGCGGCCTGAATGTCACGCTGGACGATGCGGCCGCGAGCCAGATTTCGAGTCCCGTTGTCAGTGGAACATTCAAGCCGACCGCGACAAGTGGCCGTACGGTGATATTCCCCACGCCGGCGCCCACATCGTTGAGCTTTGCGGCTACCACCGGCACGGCGACGTTTGCCTCGTCGTTCAGCGGTATAAATCCGGATGGCACCTGGAGCTTCTACCTCTTCGACGAAAATACGGGCTCGGGGGGAACAGTTGGCCAAGTGTGTCTGAACTTCACTGAGAACCCAGTGACCGGGACCGGTACAACCGCGCACGTCGGCCACGCTCCGAGCAATCATATGCAGCAGGGCGGGACCGGGAGCGTGACGCTCTCGCTCCACAACAATGGCGACTCGGGCGGCAACGGCTCGACCGGTGATCCGGATGGAACCCACCCGATGGTTGTCACCGGCACGCTGCCGAGTGGTTTAACGTTCGGAACGGTGCCGACCGGCACGCCGTGGAATTGCGTCGCCTCGACATCGACAACGGTGAGCTGCAACAGCGACGGCGCGGTGGCGGCGGGGTCGAGTTATCCACTACTGACTTTGCCGGTGAACGTCGCTGGCAATGCGCCCTCGTCGGTCACGGTGTCTGGATTCACTTTTGGCGGCGCCGGCATGACCGGGGGCACGTTCTCCTCCGATACGATCACGATTGATCCTCTTCCGACGACGGTCACCAATGTAACGTCGGCGACTGCGAACGGTACTTACGGCGTTGGCGCGGCTCTGGCGATCACGGTCACGTTCAGCAGGACAGTTACCGTCACCGGAACGCCTCTGCTTGCGCTGAACTCCGGTGGTACAGCCAGCTACTCGAGCGGCAGCGGAACCGCAACGCTGACGTTCAATTACACGGTCGCCGCGGGGCAAAACAGCGCGCATCTTGACGCAACGTCGAGCACCGCGTTAACGCTAAACGGCGGAACGATCGTTGACAGCTCGAGCCAACCCGCGGTGTTGACGCTGCCGGCACCCGGTGCGGCAGGATCGCTAGGTGCAAACAAATCCATCACGATTGATACGGTGGCGCCGACGGTTGTCTCCTATTCCGTATTGTGGGGTGTCGAGAGCTACAACGTCATCGGCTCATCGCGGAATCGGCTGCCGTGGCAGATTAGCGGCATTCAGGTGGTCTTCTCCAAGCCGATCGCCAGTGGCACGACGGCGAGCCTCGGCGGCCTGTCGGCCACCGGGTTCTCCGGCCTGGGAACAACTACACTCACCTGGACCATCAATCCGGTCGCGCTGGGCGCCTTGAGCACTACGCTCGCCGGAAGCGGCGCGAACGCTCTGAAGGACGCCGCGGGCAATGCACTCGCGGGCGGAGCTGGCTTTGCCCAGCTGCTGAAGATTCTCGAAGGCGACTTCAATGACGACGGTGTTGTGAATGCGCAAGACTTCGTCTTGATCAATAACGCGAGGTCGCAGGCGTACAATATCTTTGCTGACATCAATGGCGATGGGGTCGTGAACCTGACGGACGTTACCATCGCGCGCGGGAGGAACGGCTCGACTCTGCCGTGATCTTTCTTATAGGAGCAATCATGAAACGATTTACGTTGTTCTTGTCCGCTCTGGCGATAGGAGTGTTCCCCGCGTCGATGAGCGCCGATGCCGTTTTTGCGGTGCAGAGCACGATAGCAGCTCCCGGCTCAACCGGGAACGGCCTCGACGTATTTTTAGAAACCACGTCCGGCCTCAACATCGCCGGTTTCGCGGTGGAGGTCACAACAACCGACCCGTTTATCACATTCACCGGTGCAACAACCGGGACGGCCACGCCGTACATCTTCAACGGCAACTCGGTGTTCGGACCAGGTATCGGGACTACTGGGGCGCCCTCTCAGACCTACGACGCCTCCGATCTCGCCATTGCGACGCCTACGAACATATCTGGAACGGTGGGGCTGGCACACTTCACCTTCGATGTGGCAAACGGTGCGACGACCGGGCCTTTTGCGGTTTCCCTGACCACCTTGGGAAACAGCCTTTCCGATCCCAACGGGAATGGCATTCCCATTACGGCTCTTGACAACGGAACGATTACGATTGAGCCAAGTTCTTCTGTGCCGGAACCGGAGCTGGGCCTTTGGGCGATCGCACTCGGAGGCTGCTTGCTCGCCTTCCGCCGCAAGCGGTGACCGTTCAACGGTCGCGGTTGCTCTGAAAAACACTGGTTCTACATCATGGGACCGAAAGCCGAGATGGCTCTCGGCTCAGCAGGCTAACTTAAAGGCCGAAGAGGCCGAAGAAGGCCGAAAGGCCGAAGAGGGGCCGAAGAGAAGAGAGGGCCGAAGAGGACAGCCTGAGTCGAGGAACTCGCTTTTTCTAACTCCTTTTCTGTCATATACATGCAAATCTGCTACTGTTGCACGTCGGTCGCTCTTCGTTTGCTTTCAATGTGCTAGCGACATCGATCATCCCCGAAACTAGCGAACATCGCATACGTCTCTGCTTACTTCGAGAGAATACCTTCCCCGCCACCCACTAGATCAGCAGTATGCCGCGCAACGCCCGCTGCGTCGAACCCAGTTTCACGTACCACGTCACGCAACGTGGCACCGACCGCAAAACCGTCTTCTTCACGTCGGCGGATCGCCGCACCTACCTTCGCCTGGCGCACCAAAACCTGGCAGACGCCGGCGTTACCGCTCTTGGCTTTTGTCTGATGACCAACCACGTACACTGGTTAGTCCGCCCGCAACGTGGCGACTCACTCGCCGTCTTCTTTCAGCGGCTGCATGGCCGCTACGCGCAATACCTCAACGCCCGGCGTCAACGAAGCGGCCATCTTTGGCAGAATCGCTTCTATTCCTGCCCGGTCTCCGACCGCGCTCTCTGGCGCGTGATGCGCTACGTGGAAACCAATCCCGTACGCGCGCGCATCGTGCCCCACGCGGGTGCGTATTTATGGTCCAGCGCACCAGCACACCTCACCGGCGCCGACCCCAGTGGTCTGCTCGACCTCGCGTTCTTCGAGGCCCAAGGCGGCCCCGAACACTGGCGGGAACTCCTTGCCGAAGCGGAAACGGCTGACCAACTCCATCTGATGCGCCGCTGTACCTACGCGGGCCGGCCCTTCGGCGACCAGCAGTTTCTCGATCACTTTGAGGATCAGTTCAGCCGCAAATGGCGCCGTTGGGGCTTCGAGCAATTAGGTGCCAGCATCCCGGCGGACGGAGCCAATCAGTCGTCTCGCGTCGCTTGGTGAACAGCGACGTCTCGCTGCAGCTAAGGACTATTCCCCGCCGCAGGAGGCCATCCGCGCATGTCCGTAAGGTCGATGCGCATCACCAACCATCGTCGTACCGGGTGTTACGGAATCAGGGGACTTCGGGGACGGGGACTTCGGGGGACTTCGGGGACGGAGAGATATGGCACGAAGTGAGAAATCCTCGGTCCGCGCCCACTCTATAGGAGATGGCCCGATTCGCACGCGCTGTTGCTGTCGGAGTAGCGCACCACATCACCCAGCGCGGTGTCGACCGCCAGCACGTCTTTTTCACCGACGCCGACCGCCGGACGTATCTCCAATGCCTCGCGACGTACGCTGCTCAAGCGCGCGCACGCATTTCAGGTTACTGCTTAATGGAGAATCACATACACCGGTGGCCATTCCCGACGAACCGCACTCACTGGCGGTCGCGTTGCGCCGTACCCACGGCCGCTACGCGCTTTACCTCAACGCGCGCCGGAACCGCACCGGCCATCTCTGGCAGAACCGCTTCTACTCGTGCCCTCTCGACCAACGGCATCTCTGGATCGCTTTGCGCTACGTCGAGCGGAACCCGGTTCGGGCGAATTTGGTGGAGCGGCCGGAACAGTGGCAGTGGTCCAGTGCCGCCGCTCACCTGGGCACGGCCCGCACACCCGAGTTCCTGGATTGGGATTTCCATGACGAGGCAGGCGGACCGGAACGCTGGGCGGGACTCCTAGCCGAACCCGAAGAATTGATTGACATTCGTGCGCTGCAGCGCGGCACGTTTACCGGACGGCCGGTAGGCGAACCAGACTTTGTCGCACGTCTGGAAGGGCAATTGGGTCGTCGGTTAGCCTCGCACCAAGGTCAGCGGACGCCCTGCCTGTTGGGCGCGGTGGCGTCGTGATACGTCACTTCGTGCCATACCTCTCCGTCCCGGAAGTTCCCTACGATTCTCGCCCGGCGGGGATTCAATTCCACGTAGCGCAAGGCGGTCCAGTAGTGATCTTCGCTGAGCGGCGATGAGTGATAGCGGGCTTGTAACAGGTGCCCGCTACGGCCGTGCTTGCGGTTGAACGTTAGCGCTCACCAGGTGTGCGCTCGACGGAACAGGCGCGCCAAGCCAGTAACCGTGGTCGGCGTCAGCAGCCAGTGTAGATCGTTGTCCATTAAACAATAGCCATGCACCAGCACCTTCTCTGCCTCGGCAATCGCACAGAAGCGACGCAAATACTGCTGTTTCTCCGCACGGCAGGTGAAGATCCGCATATGGTCATTGCCTCGCGAAACGACATGGTGCACCACATTCTCCAACACGACTCGAGGCGTTCGCGGCATTCCCGGCCCTTCCTTGACGAGCGCCGATGTGGCGACCGTAAACAGAAGAGTGGCTGTTGCGCCCGATTCTTCGCACAAAAACCCAGTCCGTCCCGGTTCTTTCAATTGTCGAAGGCAATGGTCGCGACGTTTCCGGAATCCTTCGTTTGTATCAGTGACATCGAAGTTCCTTCCCCTGAGACCAGCCTACTCGCAGTCGGACGCTAAAAGCCCATCGGGACAATGCGACCCGAGGTTCCCCAATATTTCTGTTCCCGGAGTTCCGAAACGGATGCATTTTGATGTACAAGCGGATGCGTTTCATGTAAACTCGTCGCAC
>JBAUOG010001200.1:0-2021 GCA_049579625.1 Bryobacteraceae bacterium | reverse complement strand
GGCCCAGGCCATAGAGAAGGGCGCCTTTGAACAGGCAGCCGGGAATCCCGACGTGATACCGCTCCAAGCGGCGAATGGCACGTTCTGTGTCCGGACGCATCGAAAAACCTCCTTATAAGTTCGAGTCCATACGGTGGTCCGCATAGGCCGGAACCACAAAATCCTGACTGACGAAAACCCGGCTTCGCGCGCCTTCGCGAATGACGATGGTCGGAAGCCGGTTTAGATAACGATCCAAGACACGGTCGGCGGCCTCACCCATCTGCGTCGCAATACCGGCTCGAAACTGCACGCTCGGGCTGTAGTTCCCGCCCACGGAGGTGTTGCCGATGTTGCTCACGCCGCCGATCGCGGCAAGCGCAATGGCCGTCCCAAAGATCGAAAGATAGTGATGGTTGACCTTGTCTTCGAGTCCCACATCCCCCTGCTGGCTCAAGCCGTGGAACTGATCGAGGTTGACGCTGAAGCCGTCCGGGCAGATCAGCCGGTGAAATCCGACGAACAACCGCTGCTGAAACTGGCCGGTGACGGCACGCGCTTCGCCGATCAGAACCGTGCCCTTGGGCAGTAGCAGATGCTGCGTATTTAACGAATAGACATCGTTGGTCAGCATCGCCTCCACCGGTCCGGCGGCGTCTCCGTTGATGCGGTTCTTCACCACAACTTCGAGAAACGTCCCTTCGAAAACGCGGTAGAGCTTCCCCGTCCAGCTATCAAACGAGGCAACCTGCGTCTTCTTTTCGGCGACCGTTTGAATGGGATCCGCCTCTTCCGTCCTGTCGACCGAAGGCCGAGGCCCTTCCGCTTTGGCGACCTCGACAGGCTCCGTTGCTGCGGCCGAGGCGGGAATCTCGAGCGCTAGCGGACTCGCATGCAACTGGCGTTCACGCCGGGCTTTGCGTTCCGCAGCGGCTGCGTCGGCGGCCGACGTGGCCGTCTGTTGCGGCTGATAGCCATAACAACCTTCCCGGGTGTTCTGACAGGGCGGAACGGTTTCACCGGCCGCAGGTACTTGTTGCAGCGCCGCCAACTGCTGCTGGGTTTGCCGCAATGCCTCGGCCTGCCGGCGGGCTCGCTCAGCTTCCGCTGCGTTTTCGGCCTCAAAGGCGCTGATGTCATTCGGCGATGCCGTTTGTTGTTGG
Source organism: Bryobacteraceae bacterium (assembly GCA_049579625.1). GTDB lineage: Bacteria > Acidobacteriota > Terriglobia > Bryobacterales > Bryobacteraceae > CAJCIT01. Next base: position 879 of record JBAUOG010001200.1, on the reverse strand, counting down.
CCGCTGAACAGCTTGTTCTTCCGGGGTGACGTTCCCCCATTGCTAAACAAGAGCGAAACCGCGATGATGGCCACCGCTGCTCCCGTCAGCCAGAGCCCGATCTTGTTCTTCGGTGTCGGGCCTGGCGGCGGGATCGCCGGTCTCTGCGGGCTCGGGATCGGTTGCTCGGTGTGATCCATAAGGTGCGTCCTCGGCAGTCATCTCCTGTTACTTGGCCGCGTCTCGCGTAAAGTTCATCCGGGCTTTCCCGATCGCCAGCCAGCCGGCGTCGAGGATCTTCTGTACGGTATAGAGCCCGGCGTCGTAACTGTAGTTGACGAGACTGGCCTTGCCGTCCTTGAGTTCGTAGAGCGCGGGGACCTCCTGTGGAGCGGCCTTAATGTAGGTGAATCGGTCGTCGTGATAGATGGCGACCACGTTAAACGGCGCCTTTCGTGTATGGAATTCGTAGTCGAACGTCAGGCTTTTGGGATAGTGCGTGCGAAAGGCTTCGGTCTCCTGTGCCGCCTTGTCTCTGGCTTCCTTTTCGACGGCGGCGGTATGCTCCTTTGCCATCGACGCCTCCTGTTTGTAACGCTCCACCTCCGCGACGGGAACGAACTCGGGCGGCTTTTCGTTGTCAGCTTTGAGCGACGCATCCCCCGCGGACAGAAACACTTTCAGGTCTGGCGTGCCTCCGTTCGACACTTCCGTCACGCGCAACGTGTAGGTATGGTTGTGATCCGTGACGACGTTCACGTCGGTCGCGGCATTGAGCTTTGCCGGCTTGATGTCGAGAAAGCGTGACGCAATCTTCGAGGACGCAACGACAAAGTCGCCGTCCTGGCCGCAGTCCCCGCAGTAAACACTCATCACCTTTTCGCCGTCCGGCATGGCGAC
>JBAUOG010001199.1:0-7768 GCA_049579625.1 Bryobacteraceae bacterium | reverse complement strand
GACCGACGGAAGTAGCGACTTGGCGCCAAAGCGAGCAAGGCTGTCGCGAGTCTGAAGACCCAGGACTACGCCGATAGCGGAGCCGGCCAGAGCGACCAGGGGCAAGGATTGCGATCCGATGCCGTCGAGTTGGCGAAGGAATTCCCGCCCTTCAAATGGAGCGGTGAAGGTGGCTTTGAGAACCCGCTTACAGAAAATGCCAAAGTCCCCAAACCACTCAATGATTGAAAGAAGGGACGAACGGGCGGCAAACAATCCTGGACTGCCGCGGCGTCCCGCTTCGCTCGGAAGAACGGAGAGGGTCGCCGCCAGAGTCAGGATGATGGAGAAGGCGAAGCGCATGTGATGGTCCGCTCCCCGAGAGGTGGTGGTTAGCCCAAATACTCGACGTGGCAGTAGGTGCCGAGCCGGACGTTGTACGCAAGGTACCAGCCGATGTGGTCGGGGTCGTCATAGACCACGATCTCGTCACTATCCCAGAGCCAATCATTGACGAAACCATAGTCGTACGGGGCCACGGCAAAGAAAAAGCCGCCGAAGCCAAATCGCTGCGGACCACCACCTGCCAATCGGTACACGTGGCTCGGCCCGATGCCGCCACCAAAGTGGCCGTGCTCCCACGGATGATCTAGATGGTAATGAGCGTCGTTGCGTCCTGAATCATGTCCAATCCAGGTATCGTCGGCGTGGACGTGAGGTGCGTTGGGGTGGCCTCGCTCATCGCTGTAATTGCGTGCCTGCGGTGCCTCCTTCTCTTGTGCCGGCGCACCATGTTGCTGGGGCTGTGCGTGAGCCGCCTGGCGCTGCGGAGCAGGGGGCGGCCCGTGCGCCGGTATATGTCCTCCTCCGGCCGGATGACTCTGCTCATGCTGTTGGGCGGACAGAGAACCGGCCGACATTAAAAAGATCGCGGCCATCCCGAGCGTGGCGGTGCAAATTATCTTCTTCATTCAGGCCTCCAAGAGACTTGGAGCAATTGGGAAACCAATGGCGGCGAGATCGGACCAGGTAATTCGAGCAGCGCGGGGGAAAGATGCGACTTAAGGTCCCGTCACGGGGAACACCAATATCCTGCAGTAGCGACGGGTGATCTGTCAAACTGTCTTAAATAAGTCTGCAGATTTTGCAGCCATATGTAAGAAAAGAACTCGTGGTTCTACGGGCGTTGGGGACATTCGTCCGAAGGACAGCACGAAGTAGCCTATAATTCAATGCTGCGAGCAGGGTGACTGACTTGCAATGAAACTGACGCCCGTCTTGGGCAGAACACAATTTCTTGGGCGGAGCTTATGAACACAAGTAGACCAACTTCGCGCGTTCTGATCGTAGAAGATGACGAAGAACAGCTGACCGACCTCGGACGAATGGTTGCGTCGTTCGGTTATACTGCCGTTCTCGCATCGACCGGAGAAAAAGCGCTGGAATGCCTTTCCTCTTCCAAGATCGATGCGTTGGTTACCGACCTGATCATGCCGGGTGTCGATGGCCTCGACTTGTTGCGGAGGATGAAGGGGCGGGTAGAATCCATTCCGGCGATCGTTCTGACAGCGTTTGGAAGCATCGATAAAGCAATGTCGGTGGTTCTTGATCTGAAGGCTTTTTGGTTCCTGGAGAAGCCAGTCCAGCCCAAAGTGTTAAGGGCGCTACTGGAGAGGGCGCTGCTGCAAAGAAGCCTGATTGCCGAGACGGACCAGTTGAGCCGCCAACTAAGTCATCGCGGACTGCTGGGGGACATGGTCGGCTCATCGGCTGCGATGGCGCAGATCTACTACACGATTCGTCAGGTTGCTCCCACCTGCGCCTCGGTGCTGGTGACCGGCGAGAGTGGAACCGGCAAGGAGTTGGTGGCACGTGCGATTCATCGCCTCAGCAGACGGCCGGGTGGGCCATTCGTTGCCGTCAATTGCGCTGCCTTGCCCGCTACGCTCATGGAGAGCGAGCTTTTTGGCTACGAGAAAGGCGCATTCACGGGAGCGGTGGAACGCCGAGCGGGATGTTTTGAGCAAGCAGATGGCGGTACCCTGCTGCTGGACGAGATAGGAGAAATGGCCGCCGCTACCCAAGCGAAATTGCTGCGTGTTCTGGAGGACTCAAGGGTGAGGCGGCTGGGTGCAAAAGTCGACTGCAAGGTGGACGTGCGCGTGATCGCGGCCACGAATTGCGACCTGGAATCCGCCATCAAGAACCAGCAGTTTCGTGAAGACCTGCTTTACCGCTTGAAAGTATTCACGATCGCACTTCCACCTTTGAGGTCGCGCCTCCAGGACCTTCCCGAGTTAATCGAGGCGATACTGGCAGCGCTTAATGAGAAGCATGGATGCCGGGTAACCGACGTCAATGCCGAGGTGCTGCGGCACTTTGAGGGCTATAACTGGCCGGGCAATGTGCGAGAGTTGCGCAACGTCCTGGAACGAGCCACCATCATCGCCGGCGAGGGCACGATCGAGATGCGGCATCTTCCCGACGCCTTCCGCGACACTCCCACTGCGTTTCTGACGGCCAACAGCTTTGGTGACGAGATACAGCTTCGCCCGGGTTCGAAACTGAGTGATTTGGAGGAAGCCTATATCCGCATGACGTTAAAACTCAACGCAAATAATAAGCGCAAGACGGCTGAGTTATTGGGAATTAGCGAGCGCACCCTTTACAGCCGCCTGGCGGAGTATGAGACTCGTCAACCCTCTTAGGCAAATTACTTGGGCAGCGTGAAAAAAACAGTCGAACCAACGTCGACGGCCGACTCTACCCAAATGCGCCCGCCATGGTGCGACACGATTCTACGGGCCGTTGTAAGACCCATGCCAAGCCCCTTGTACCCCTTAGTGGAAAGGCGGCTGAAGGGATCGAAGATGCGCTCCAGATCGGCCGCGGGCATGCCCATACCGTTATCGCGTATCGAGAACAACCATACGTCACTATGTTCCTCGGCCGCAATGTGCACGGCCGGGGCCCGGCCGCGGTGATAAAGAATGGCGTTTCTCAACAGCTGCTCGAGGAGCCTGGAAAAGCGTGTTGGCTGGCATCTGAGCTTTGGCAACGCGCTGTTCGTGACAGTGGCTCCGGTCTGTTCAATCATGCCTTGTAGCTTCTGGCGGACTGTGCGCAAAACCGCCTCCGTGCTGGCTTCTTCGAGCGCTTCGTCTTCGTTGCCCACGTCGTCGGCATATTGGGCGATGGAAGCCGCAATGTCGTCCAGCCGTGTGGCTCCACGCAAAATGCGGTCGGCGCACGATGCCACTGAAGACAACCCGCTTTCTGTTTCGCGGTCCGCCTCTGGGTCAGGGTCAAGGAGCACTTCCGCCGCGGTCCGAATGGCCCGTACCGGCTCCTTGAGGTGATGGACGATCATGTATGCCAGGTCCTGGAACTCCCTCTTAATGTCGAGCTCGCCGGCAAGGGCGTCAGTCATATGGTCTCCGATTCTTTTTCGACTTTCGTCGTCCTTCAATTATCTGGATAAACGCCGTCGTTGGTGGCTGGGTTTGCGAGCACAAGCAGGGAGGAGGGGCGGCAGTGCATTCTGACGGGCAAGTGGATTGGCGCCAAGCTGTGAACCGAGCTGGCTTTGGTATCGCCATTGTCTGCGGCGACGATCGAAGATTGCTTGACGTCAATGATGCGTTTGCCGCGATGCACGGGTACGAACCTGCCGAGATCGTGGGGAAGAGCCTCGACGAATTGAGCGCCCCAGCTACCTGGAAGCCCCTCAGCTTCACGACGAGAGCCAACGCCGGCCCACGCCAGCAACTCTACGAGTCCATTCATGCCCGCAGAGATGGAACGACATTTGCGTGTATAACGGACATGACCCCCCACCAAGATGGGAAAAGTCCGGATTCCCACGACGGTGAGCACGACCCGGGTGGAACGCGGGTTGTCTATTTTTCGGATATCATCGGCCTCAATCGAATCGAAACCTCCGTACGAGACAGCGAGGAGCGATTTCGCTCGCTCGCGGCCGCCCTACCGCAGCTGATCTGGTCGTCTTCCGCCCAAGGTGCTTTGGAATATGTCAATCCCTTGTGGCGAACCTACGCAGGCTGGACGGTTGATCAGGAGCCACCTAGCGATCCCTGGCCTACGTTGTTGCATCCAGAGGACCAGAGTTCATACATGGACCGGTGGGCGAAGGTTCTCAAATCCGGCGATGTTTTTGAAATCCAGTGCCGTTTGAAACACATGCCGGACGGGTCATACCGGTGGTTTCTGTGCCGCGCCGTGCCGCTCCGCAATAGCAATGGGGAGATCGTGCGCTGGTTCGGGTCGTGTACCGACATCCAAGACCAGATGAACAGCGCAACCAAACTTCAGACGGCGGTTGATGCACTAAGCCGTTCGAACGCCGATCTGGAACAGTTTGCCTACGCCGCCAGCCACGATCTGCAAGAGCCGCTTCGTATGGTGGCGATCTATACACAGTTGCTGAAAGAAGAGTACTCCGAAAAGCTGGATGCGACGGCTGCGGAATATATCAACTTTGCGGTCAGCGGCGCCCAGCGGATGGAGGAACTGCTGAAGGGCTTACTCTCATATGCGACAATCGCGAACACGTTTCAGGAGTCGGCGGAATGCGTCGACGCCAACGAAGCGTTGAATGCGGCAGAATTGAACCTGCAAGTGACGATCGAAGACACGCGAGCGATGATTTCATCCGACCAACTACCACCGGTGTGGATTCCTCGAGTGCATTTGATTCGCCTGTTTCAGAACCTTCTCAGCAATGCCTTGAAGTACCGCGGCGACCTGGATCCCCATATACATGTTGGCGTGCGATCCGACAGCAGTATGTGGACGTTTTCGGTTCGGGACAACGGCATCGGAATCGCGTCCGAATACCTAAACCAAATATTCGGGGTGTTTAAGCGGCTGCACGGATCGAAATATGAGGGAACGGGAATCGGCTTGGCCATGTGCCAGAAGATTGTAGAGCGGGCCGGCGGCCAAATCTGGGTGGAATCTCAACTGGGTCGAGGCTCGACCTTCTTCTTCACGATTCCTCTAATTGAGAGAGGCAAATGACGGGTCAAGAACGAGTGAAGATTCTCCTCGCGGAAGACAACTCAGGGGACGTCTTTCTGGTGCGGCGAGCGCTCCAAAAACATCTGATCGAATACGACCTGACCGTCATTGAGGACGGTGAGGCAGCGATGCTCTACCTCGAAACCACCGGTTCTTCCGGTGATCCCGATGAGTGCCCCGATTTGATTCTGCTTGACCTGAACCTCCCGCGATGCTCAGGAAGTCAGATTCTCGAGCGACTGAAGAGTAATCCGGCTTATCGAAATTCTCCAGTCATCATTCTTACCTCTTCCGACTCGCCGCACGACCGAGCCAAAGCGATGGATCTTGGCGCCGTATGCTATTTCTGCAAGCCCACTGATCTAGCCGGCTTTATGTCGCTCGGACAGGTGGTCCGGGACGTGATGTCGAACCGGTAGGGTGGGCAAACCGTTTATTGGCCGACCGATGCCGCGCGGAGCGAGCAATCGGACCAAACGGAGCCGCGACTGTGAAGGAGCGGACACAAAGCTTCGAAACTCGATAGCGACCGAGCGAAACTCTGTTTCACCCTTCCTGGACTGACAAAAAGGCGGCCTGCCAGTTGACAGGCCGCCATAGATTTCAGGCCTTCTCCCGTTCTACGCGCAGTTCTTTTGTACGCCTAAGCGGCTTCTCCCTTGCTCAACTCCCTGAGCATTGGCTTCGAGAGTTGGGACAACAGCTTGGCGGCGTTCTCTTCTTCCTGCAGAGAGTCGCTGAGAAGCTTCTCGGCCTTGCTAAGACCGAGTTGCTGGGCCATGGCGATCGCACTCCGGTAGGAGGCGATTTCATAGTGCTCCACCCGCTCTCCGGCGCCTATCAATCCCAAATCGCCGGTGTTCTTCTTGATCTGTTCGTCACCTTCCGCGACGATTCCCTGCATTCCCTTGCAGAGCTCGGCCTTCGCCTTCTCGCCCGTCAGTTCAAACACCTGCTTGACGCGCTCGAGCTGAGTTTCTGTTTCACCGAGATGGTTCTGAAAAGCCTGCTTCAACTCCGCCGATTCCGCGGCCTTCACCATCTTGGGAAGCGCTTTGATCAATTGTGATTCCGAGCTATAGAGATCGCTGAGCTCTTCGATGAATAATTGCTTTAATGTTGTTTGTTTAGTTGCCATTCAAGTTCTCTCCTAAGGCTTCGCGGAGTGGTTATGATCGAGTCATGCCAGTCGGAACGGGCTTTTCCGAGTTCGCGTAGTCGCCCTTGGATTCTCCGGTTGAGGCGATGTTACTTGCACCCGTTCGTTCGAAAATCTCCTTTGCGAGCTTGGTCCATTTCGAATCATCGGCATGGACGGAGACGAGGATTCCGCCGTCCTTTACGAGCCCTTCATAACGCTTCGCCTCGTATTCAGGGATTCCCATACCTACTAACGCGCCTGTCAACCCGCCCACGGCGCCGCCGACTCCAACTCCGCCCAGAGCAGCCATGATCGGTCCGGCCGCGATGAAGGGCCCAAGTCCTGGAATCGCCAAGGCCCCGACTCCGAGCAACCAGCCGAGTGCGCCACCAATGACCGCACCTGATGCCACGCCGGCAGCTGTCCCCTCGGGGGCCTTTGTGCCCTTCTTGAATGCGAGATCCTTCGTCCCCACATTCTCCGGAACCAGCACTGAAATGTCCGCATTGCGGAAGCCGGCTGCCCTCATATCCGCTACAGCGCGCTCCGCACCGTTCGCATTCGCATAAATGCCAAAAACTGCAGTATTAGCCATCTGTTTGTTCTCCTTTTGTTGAAAGTTAATTCTTTGGAGCGACTGTTAATTCGCTCGTAACATTGCCCGCTCCGGCCACTTCCGCAGCCTTCGCTTCGATGGCAGTCTTCTCTTGGTCAGAACGGACTGGTCCTTTGAGGGTCACAGACCCGTTGGCTGTGATTACCTTGATGTTATGGGCGTAACTTGACAACGATTTATCGGCGAGAATCGATTTGCGAATCTTTTGACTCGTAGTGCGATCCGCCTTGTTTTCCTTTTGGTTGTCTGCTGTCATGCCCTCGGTCTTATTCTGTTTCGTGTTGTCCGGAGCAGCAGGCTGTTGATTCTGTGCGCTCATTAATCCCGCTGCGGCCGTCAAGGAAAGCAGAAGCACGACGCTTCGAGCTTGCTTAACGATTAGTCTCATGCAATTTGATACCTTTCTGTCCGACAACCACTGTTTGCACACAAGCACTCGGCGGTTGCCTGTAGCTTTTAGAGCAACTTCAAGACCAGAAACCTCCACTGGTCCGCTTTGAAGTGTCTACTGGTTGGGCTGTCTTCGCTGCGATTGATATCGAGCACAAACCAGTGCAACTCAAGGGTCTTAGGCGCAGTCCCCTGGGGCGCAAAGAATTGAATGGGTCCGGCATTATTCTGCATTTGTCGCAGGTGTTTGCTCCTGCCGCTGCAGAAATTGCCGCGTGTTTGCGATATTTCTGCGTGGCAGCGAGCCCAACGAGACACGTAATTCCGCCTGAACCTGGCGCAGTCCAAGGGAATCTTGTTATGCGACTAACTTACTGCCCCGGGTTGTGTCCTTTCTCCTTGTGCTCTTTCAGAACAGTTCTCGCCGCAACTTCTTTCGCCCTCTTTCCATAGCGGCCACTCTTCTCGGCGCTTTCTTTAATGTGCTCATACTGACGTTCCTCTTTGGCGCTGACACCCCTTAGAGGCTTCTTTCCAGGCATAGATTCTCCTTGCAACCCAGGTATGCAAAAGAGAGGCCAAAAGGTCCGCTTGCTGACGAG
>JBAUOG010001198.1:0-3098 GCA_049579625.1 Bryobacteraceae bacterium | reverse complement strand
GGCGCAAATCCTCCATGGTTTTGGAAAAGGCGCGCTGAAAGCGCGAATCGTAGAGCGAAGCCAGACCCATCGGGTTGCCGCTTCGGTTGAGCAGCTCCTCCATAGTGTCGTTCATGAGGCCGGTGTTGCCAGCGTAGATCTTGAATTCCGCCGTGCGCAAGGCTTCGAGCCGGAACTGGATGTCGGCGGCGCGGCGGGCCAGGACGTTTTCGAAGTCTCCTACGGGTTCGATGTCCTTGACGATGCCGTCGACGAAGTGCTGGTAGCGTTGGGATTCTTCGTCAGTTCGAAAATACTGGGTGATGTCGGCAGCGAAGAGACCGTGCTTGATAGCGTTCTTCGAAGAGGCCGCGCGGCCTTCGGGAGTCTTGGCGCCCGTTGACTTCTGCGCGTTGATTCTGTTGGCGCGAGTTCTGGCGTCGGCTTCCGTGTCGGCGTCGCCCGGGTTGGACGGCGGTTGGTCTTTGACTGTATCTTGATCCTGATTTTGCTGCATAGTTTCCTCTTTCTGCTCTGTTTTGTCATGGAGCGGTTGGGTCTTGGATTCCGGCGGAGGCTGAGCTTCGACGGTGGGCCTTGGATCGGGTGTGATGCTATCCGGATTGGCCCGAGTTTCTGGATTTTTCTGCACTTGTAACTACCCCTTTTCAATTCGATCTGGCGCTGCTCGCCGTTCAAATAATTACCATTGGGTCCGATGCCGCCAGTAACTTGTGCGGGTGGGCTGATGCAGGCGATGGTGAATGCAAAGAGGTTAAGGGGCTCGGATTTATTTTCGACTTTTGTGACTGGCCGAGCCCGACCGTTCTGACTGTCCACCTCGGCCGTCTACCTCGGCCTACCTCGGCCCCCAGACCCCTGTTAAGGTGACTGAGCCCGCTACGTCTTCGCCTCGCGGCGTAGAATGTTGACTGAGGAGAGTTTGATGCAACGGCAGTTCGATGTTGTCATAGAACGCGACGACGAAGGCTACTACGTTGCGTCAGTCCCTCAACTCCCTCGGTGTCATACCCAGGCGCGTTCCCTCGACGAGGTCAGCGACCGCATTCGCGAGGCGATCGAGCTGTGCCTCGAAGCGGAGGGTGTGCCTGAGCAGCGCCTTGAGTTCATCGGCATACAGCGCATTACGATAGCGGCATGAGCCGAGGCCCAAGGGTCACCGGGCAGCCGTTGATCGCGGCGTTAACGAAGGGTGGTTTTCGAGTCGTTCGTTGTCCGTGGCAGTCATCACTTTCTTCGCAATACGGACGGCCGCACCACAGTGGTGCCTGTCCATTCCGGTGAAGCGATTCGGCCGGGCTTGTTGAACAAGATCTTACGCGACTGCCAACTCACCGTAGAGGATCTCCTGAGACTTCTCCGGTGACAATTGCTGTCTGTTCGTCTTCGTGCACCACGACTCGCAACAGAAACATATCTGTCCTCATCCAACTGCGACTGGTAAATGAATCGTCCCCGGTCGTGTCAGGCCGTCCACATCGGCCTACCCCTCGGCCCTGCCTTCGACCGAGCTACCTCGGGTTAGACTGAGGCTGGTCAGACTTAATGTCCGGCTGACCCCATTTTCTCCGGATTAGTCTGAGGACAATCAGACTTAATTACCGTCCGTCCCGATTCTTTCCCAGGCTGCGCCCTGAGCGCCAGAGACGTCTTCGACCTGACCTCCTTGACCAGTGGCTGGCAGTGGAAGATAGTCTCCCAAAAGGGCGCAGAGGCGTACGCAGTGTTCGCTAGTTTCGCGGATCACTAAGGCTGCTAGCGCATTGAAAGCGAACGAAGAGCGGTCCGGAGCGCAAAAGCTGGATTTTGCATCTATACGGAAGGAAAGGAGTTAGAAAAAGCGAGTTCCTCGACTCAGGCTGTCCACTTCGGCCACTTCGGCCGTCCACTTCGGCCACTTCGGCCACTTCGGCCCTCGGCCACCTCGGCCCCGTCCACCTCGGCCGTTAAACACTGCGCTGAACCGCGCGCGTCAGACACTGTGTGAAAACTCCAGCACAGTACCGCGCGCGTGAGCAAGCGGACACGCGACAAAGCCGACCGGGACACGCCTCTGTTCCAAGGCGACCAGACACGTACTTCCGTGACGGCTAGCCCAATCGCCGCGTGGGCAGAGCGAGCCTGTCGCAAGATTTTCTACGGTCGACTGGCGCTCGTCACTTTGTCCCGGAGTTTTCACGGACTCGTCGGCAAGCGGATTCTCAGATGTTTACGGCGCTATGTTTAGCTCCGCCGAGCAACCCCGAAGCGGCCCACGGGAGGGGATTTTGCGAACGGCGCAGACCGGCCTGCGCTGTTCGCTGGTTTGCGAGTTAAGCGAGGCTGCTTAGACATTGAAAGGAAACGAAGAGCCGACGAGCGCAAAATCCGGAGTCTTGAGTCTGGCTGGCAGGGAAGGAGTTAGCGAAGGCGAACTCGTTGATTCTGACTGTCCACCTCGGCCGATTCTGACTGTCCACCTCGGCCTAAAGCGGTTGTTCATTCGGAAGCGCAGAGCGAAAAACCAGCAACCATATCCGACGATTCAATTCAATTTTGTGGCGTATCTTCATGGGTCGGAATCGCACGAATAGTAGGCAGTAAGCGGCTAGTGAAACTACGCTCGCCCAAACTGACAGTGCGCCCCATAGGTTGTACCTGCCGGCCAGTACGGATTGGAGCGCCAGGGATTGAGTCAGGAGTATCGCAGTGACAATCACGCCAAGAATCAAATGAAATGCATAAATTGGGGCGTAGAAACGCATGCTGTCAAACTGGTCGATGCCCGTTTTCGACGGCTGCGGTTCCCCTCCAGAACGGACGCGGTAAAGCCACAAACGGTACTCTCGTAACGCGTTTTCCCAACCCACCCAGGGCAGAGTCGGCGACGTTCCCTCATGGACCAGGGACAGGTAGGAAACTATCCGAGCGCTGCTTTCCATGCGGTTGAATGTGAACCACAGATTAAACGCCAGTATGGAAAGGAATGGGATTGGCAGCAAGCCCAACGATCCTTGTTCACTGGGGCCAAGCGCAGCGGCAAGAGTACCCACAACGATGATCAGGGGACGCTCAAAAACGAACTTCCTGTTGGCTTCGTGTTGCTGCCACAGAAACTT
>JBAUOG010001197.1:0-22375 GCA_049579625.1 Bryobacteraceae bacterium | reverse complement strand
GTATTGGCCGATGCTTCGATAGGCGGTCGCGATACTTTCAAGCATGGACGCCTGGACCTCCGGCTGTCCGGCAAGCTCCCGGTCGATTCGCTTTGCGCCCCGGTCCAGCAAATCGCGCGCGGTAATTGTCGTGCCCTGTGATTCCTCGGGTGTCGAGGCGCTGAAAACACTGGCCAGGAACTGCGTTTCCTGTTGAGCGATAGCCTGCTCGCGCCTGGCACGTTGCGCCAACACCGCCATCTCGATGGTCGAGCCGATCAACAGTGCAACCACGCCTGCTGTCACAGCCACGCCGCGCTTGTGCCGTCCTAGAAACTTGCTGGCGCGGTAGCGCCATGAATCCGCGCTCGCCAGCAACGGGTAGCCTTCCACATACGCTTCGATGTCGGCTGCGAATTGAGCTACCGACGCATAACGCCGCGCCGGCTCCTTTCGCATGGCTGTGCGCACAACGTTGTCGAGGTCCCCGCGCATCCGGCGTGCATCGGTGACGGGAATCTGGACATTCCGGGCCGCGGCCGCGCTGGGCGGCTCGGGATCCACTTCCGTGATGTACCGCGCAAACGCCAGCGGGCTGAGCTTCTGCGCACCAAACGGCTGCGCGCCTGCCAGCAACTCATACAGCAGCGTTCCCAAGGCGTAGACATCCGTTGCGGTCGTCACGGGTTCACCCAGAATCTGTTCCGGGCTTGCATATTCGGGGGTCATCAGACGGTCGGTGGCGTAGGTCCGCTGGCCGGCCGGCGCACCAGTGAAGTTCGGGTCCAATAGCTTGGCAATGCCGAAGTCCAGTAGCTTCGGTGTCCCGTCCGCGGTTACCAGTATGTTAAGCGGCTTGATGTCGCGATGCACAACCAGGTTGGCGTGTGCGTACTCCACAGCGTTGCAGACTGTGCGAAACAGCCTGAGGCGTTCTTCAATCGATCGCCCTTCGCAGTACTTGTTAATGGGAATGCCGTCCACGTACTCCATCACCAGGTAGGGCAGGCCGGCTTCGGTAACACCGCCGTCGAGCAGCCGGGCAATATTGGGGTGCTGTAGATTTGCCAGAATCTGGCGCTCGGTCCGGAAGCGCAGCAACATGGTGTTGCTCGGCACCAGCCCCCCATGCATGATCTTGATCGCCACCCGCTGCTGGTACTGCTCATCGGCACGTACAGCGAGATACACGCGCCCCATGCCGCCTTCGCCTAACTCCCGAATCACACGGTACCGGCCAATCAGTTGGCCTGTCTGGTCAGTGCCCTCCACCACCGACCGGGCGGCTTCGTTCAGCGGCTTCTGCAGAAACCCGTGAGTGTATTCGGAGGCACGCAACAGGGCCTCCAACTCGGCGCGCAGCACGCCGTCGTCTCCGCAACTATTCGCGATGAAGGCAGCGCGCTCCGGGGCGTCCATTTCACTGGCGGCGTAAAACAACTCGTCGAGCCGCGCCCACCGAGCCGCGCTTGAATCGTCGCTCATGCCTGTTCGTTCGGGTGAGAATGCCTCACGTGCCCAGACCCGCCGAAGCGTTTTGGGCCAGCTCGTTATAAAGCCATGCCTTGGCCATTTTTAACTCTCGATGGACCGTGGCTGGGGAAATGGCCAATGCGGCTGCTGTTTCGTCGTACGTCATGCCTCCGAAGAAGAGGCACTCTACGACGTCACTCTTGCGCTGGTCCCGCGTGGCCAGCTTCACCAGCGCCTCATCCAGGGCCACGATGCTATCCGGAACGTCCGGACCCACCATTACAGCCTCGTCGAATTGGACAACCTCCGCGCCGCCTCCCCGCTTTCGGCGGTTCCCTGCCTTGGCATGGTCCACCAGTATCCGGCGCATCACGCGGGCGGCCACAGCATAGAAGTGAACCCGGCTCTCCCAGGCCACATCGGCGTCGACCAGCTTCAGATACGCCTCGTGGACCAACGCGGTGGCCCGCAGCGTGTGGCCGGGCCGCTCATTGCGCAGGCAATTCCCCGCGAGCTTACGCAGTTGAGCGTAAACCAGCGGCATTAAGGCATCAAACGCCTCGCGGTTCCCTTCGCTCAACTGCTGCAGCAGCTGCGTTACCGGTTCACCAGCCATCCGTCTCTCCCGTGCCCGCGCATTTACGAGTAGAACGTGCAGGCCGGCGAAGCAACAATCCTGCAAGAATTCTGCGACACGCGCTCCCCAGAATTGCGCTGTCAGAGTAGATGCTCATCAGGGCAAATTTGCGCATTACAATTTTGCCATGAATGTCGGGTAGAACCGTCGCCTATTTCGTTCAATAAACGCGACGGCGCGCGGATGCCGCGCCGCCAGCGTGAGATAGGTGACTGTCTTGGTGCCGCATGAACGCAGGTGGCTATTGACTTAACGTGAAGTTCACCGTGATCGGCGCGATTACCTCCACCGCTTCGCCGTTCAGAAGGGTTGGTTTGTAGACCCATTGCTCGACGGCCGCCACCGCCGCTGTAACCAGGTAGGCGGGGCCCCCCAACACCTGCACGGCGTGTATGTGCCCATCTTTGCCGATCACTGCCATCAGGCGAACGGTGCCGAACTGGCGCATGCTCCGGGCGATTTCCGGATAAACTGGCAACACTTTCTTGATCAATTTCGCTTCCTGCACTCCCTGGCTGACGCGCATTGGATGGGTGGGCCGCTCGGCTGCTTGATGCGTCGTCGCGGGCGGCGGCAGTGGAGGATCGGCGTGGGTAACAGGCGCTCCGACAATATCGACCGCCGGGTTGCCATTTGTTTCGGATACATACACGCCGGGGTCCGGCGCGGAGATGTCATGAAGATCCATCACGTGCTGCGGAACCCTGACCGGCGCGACGAGTCTCTGGACGTCAAGCACGCGGCGAATCGGCGCCTGCGCTGCAATGCGGTCCGGGCTTACCGTGACCAGTTCAACATGGCGAGGCTGGAATCGCATTACCACCGGAAGCCTCGGAACGCTCGGCCGCCCGATCAGGAACAACGGGACGATCACCGCACACGCGATACCGAGCATCTCTGCAACGGTTACCGCCACAAACGCGGTCCGCGTGTTGGTATGCGTCGCTGGAAGTACGGATTGCTCAAACATAAGTCCCTCCTTCGGTACCTAAGCCGGACCATCTCATCACTCCGGCCACATCGATTCAGACACCGGCACCACCGGCCATGTTCCGCAGTATATTTCGCTCCGCTCGGGAACTTCTTTCTGAGCAGCAGTCACAGTCCGTGTGATAACTCCAGGGTTCGGATGTCACAGGGGTCAAATGGGGTGCGCGAGAGAGCGCGGAAGAACAGGAACGGTTCACGGCACTGCTTAACCATGTGAGCGTCGACCTGCGGCCGGCAGCTATCACGGACTTAAGCGTGAGGCTGCGCCGGGAGTGGATGGCGTGACGTGGAAAGAGTATGGATCACTCGAAAACAAAGTTGTAACGGTACGCCGATACAATAAAAAGACTCCATGCGCATCGCTCTGGCGCAGATCAACAACACGGTTGGCGATCTGGATTCGAATTCCGAGAAGATCCTGGCTTTCGCGAGACGCGCCGAGGCTGCGGGTGCCGACCTCGCCGTGTTTCCGGAGCTGGCACTAACGGGATATCCGCCGCGCGATCTGGTTGAGAAACGGTCGTTCCTCGACCGAACGCAGCAAGCGCTGGATAGCATAGTGCGGGCGTCGGCCGACCTCAAAGTAGCGCTGATTGTGGGTTACGTGGGGCGGTCGCCCGAGCATGCGGCCCGCGGTGCGCAGAACGCGGCGGCGGTGATAGAGCATGGCCGGCTCATCTTCGATCAGCGGAAAATGCTGCTGCCGACCTACGACGTCTTCGACGAAGCGCGGTACTTCGAACCAGCCGAATCACAGCATGTGTTCACGCTGCGAGGGCGAACGGTAGCGCTGACCATCTGCGAAGATGCCTGGAACGACAAGATGTACTGGGAGCGACGCCGCTACCGGCGCGACCCGGTCGAAGAACTGGTGCACCAAGGCGGTGAGTTGCTAATTTCGATCAATGCCTCGCCGTGGAACCTGGGGAAGCGCGCGCAGCGCCGGTCGATTTTTCGCGCGACCGCACAGCGCTTCGGGATACCGCTGGCCTACGTACACATGGTGGGCGGAAATGACCAACTGATCTTCGACGGCTCGAGTTTCGGGATGACGGCCACGGGCGATGTGGTGGCGAGCGCGAAGTCGTTCGACGAGGATCTGATTCTGTTCGATCCGTTCGGGGGGACGGGTGATCAACGCTCCGACAGGAACGGCGAGGACGAGGCTTCGTACTCGGCGATCGTGTTGGGGACGCGCGACTACATCCGGAAATGCGGTTTCCGCCAAGTGTTGGTGGGGCTCAGCGGCGGTATCGATTCCGCATTGGTGGCCGCGGTGGCCGCCGACGCCGTGGGTCCGGAGAATGTGATTGGCGTGGGCATGCCGGGGCCGTATTCGTCCGAGCATAGTTTGGCGGACGCGCGGTCGCTGGCGGAGAACCTACGAATCCGCTTTGAGGTGGTGCCGATCAACGCGGGCTACCAGGCGATGATGGCGACGCTGGCCCCGCTGTTTGCCGGGACAAAAGCGGGTGCGGCGGAGGAGAACCTACAGGCGCGGCTGCGCGGCGTAACCTTGATGGCGCTTTCGAACAAGCTGGGTGCGCTGGTGCTCACGACCGGCAACAAGAGCGAACTGGCGGTGGGGTATTGCACGCTGTATGGCGACATGTGCGGCGGGCTCGCGGTGATCAGCGACGTTCCCAAAACAATGGTGTACCGGCTCGCGCGGATCGCGAATGCGCGCCGGGTTGCCTGCGGGAAAGGGCCGGCGATCCCGGAGAACACGTTTACGAAACCGCCCTCGGCCGAACTCCGGCCCGATCAGAAAGACACCGACAGCCTGCCCGAATACGATGTGCTGGACCGCATCCTCGCCGGCTATGTGGAACGCTACGAACCGGCCGAAGAGATTGCGCGGCAGGAGTGCTTGCCGCTGGAACTGGTACGCGGCATTATCCGCAAAGTGGACCAGAACGAATACAAGCGACAGCAGGCGGCGCCGGGTCTGCGGATCACCACCAAGGCGTTCGGCGTGGGCCGGCGCTTCCCGATTGCACACAGGTTTACTGAATGAAATCCCTAATGAAGCTTTTGAAGTGGCCTGATGTCGCGCAGGCGGCCGCGGCACTGGCAGCGGTGCTGACGGCGGGTCTGCTGGTTTCGCAGGAGACGCCGCTGGTGCAGGTGGGGCCATTGAAAGATGGCGGCTTCCTGCTGAACAGTGGCTGGGTGCTGCGGCCCGCGGGCGAGCAGGTGGCGGTGGACACGCTGCCCATGCGGTCGGCGTTGTCGAAGGACGGCCGATTTCTGCTGGTGCTGAACGCGGGGTACAAGCAGCCAAGCATCAGCGTGATCGAAATGGCAACGAAGAAAGAAACGGCGCGCGTGCCGGTTGCCGATGCCTGGCTAGGCTTAACGTTCTCGCCGTCGGGCAAAGAGGTCTATGCGGGAGGCGGTTCGCGGGCGAAGGTCTACGAATTCCACTTCGCTGCGGAGACTGGAGAGCTGACGCCGGCGCGCGAGATGAATGGCGTGGCGGATCCGGCGAATAAAGGGCTGTCGTTTATCGGCGATGTAGCGATTTCGCCTGATGGGCGATTGCTGTATGCGGCCGACCTCTTCACCGATTCGATCGCTGTGATCAACCTGCAATCGGCCACACTGATTGAACGTTGGAAAACCGGAAGGCGGCCGTACCGTATCCTGATGCTGCCGGGCGGGAAGAACTTTCTGGTCAGCGGTTGGGGCGACGCGTCCGTTTATCTGCACGATGCCAACTCGGGCGGAGTGATTTCGGTGACAAGGGTGGCGCAACATCCGACGGACATGCTCTGGCTGGGCAAGCCCGCGCCGGTGGAAGAGGACAACGAGAGCCCTTACCGCGCGCGGCTGTTTGTGGCGGCGGCCAACACCAACAACGTATATACGTTCGGCGCAACCAGCAATGGCGAGTTCAAGCCGCTGGAAGCGATCAGCACGGCGCTGACGCCGTTTCAGCCATTCGGCATGACGCCGTCGGCGCTGGCGCTGAGCAACGATCTGAAACGGCTGTTCATCGCGTGCTCCGATGGCAATACGGTGGCAGTGGCGGACATCACTGCGCCGCACAGCCGGGTGCTGGGCTTCATTCCGACCGGCTGGTATCCGACGAGTGTTGCGACGATGGCAGACGACTCGCTGGTGATCCTTAACGGGAAGGGTCTCGGCAGCCATCCCAATCCGCACGGCCCGAATCCGAGCAAGCGAGCTGCTCCGGCTTACGTGGCGAACTCGGAGATCGAATACGTGGGCCGCATACAGACCGGCACGGTGGGCTTTGTGCCGCCGCCTACCGACGAACAGTTGACGGCGTTCACGGAGACCGTACGCACAAATTCTCCGTACAAGGACGACCGGCAGCGGGAGCGGGTGGTGGGGCCGCAGTCGGGACTGTTTGTGAAGTCGGGCGAACACCAGTCGCCGATTCGGCATGTGATTTACATCATCAAAGAGAACCGGACCTACGATCAGGTGCTGGGAGATATCGGGAAAGGGAACAGCGACCCGTCGCTGACGTTGTTTGGCGAGAATGTGACGCCGAACCTACACCAGATCGCGCGAGACTTCATTCTCTATGACAACTTCTACGAGAACTCTGACGTAAGCGCCGATGGGCACAACTGGGCCACCTCGGGAATTGCGCCCGACTACACCGTGAAGCTGTGGCCGAACAGCTACGCGCAACGCCGCAAGACCTACGACTACGAAGGCGGCGAACCGGCCAACTCGCCGCCGGCCGGCTACATCTGGAACAACGCCCTGGCTGCGGGCGTCACGGTTCGGAATTATGGTGACTGGGCGGTGAACATCCCGCTAAGTGATGTGAGGGACGGCCGGCAGATCGGCGCGCTCCGGGACCCCGCACTGAAGGATGTCACGGACCTGAAATACCGGGCTTTCGACCTGAACTACCCGGATGTGGAGCGCAGCAAGGAATTTCTGAGCGAGTGGAAAGAGTTCGACCAGAAGGGCGATGCCCCGCAATTGATGGTGCTGCGGATGGGCAACGATCACACGCAGGGCGCGGCGGCCGGCAAGCTATCGCCGCTTTCGTACGCCGCCGATAACGACCTCGCGGTGGGGATGCTGGTGGACGGGGTTTCGCACAGCAAGCTGTGGAGCTCGACCGCGATTTTCATTATTGAGGACGATGCGCAGAACGGGCCCGACCATGTGGATAGCCATCGCTCGACGGCCTACGTGATTTCGCCTTACACGCGGCGAGGTGTGGTGGATTCGACGATGTACAACCAGATGAGCGTACTGCACACCATCGAGGGAGTGCTGGGCATACATCCGATGACGCAGTTCGATGCTGCGGCAGTGCCGATGTTCGGTTCGTTCTCGGCCCAACCGAACGCACAACCGTGGAGCGTGTTGCAGCCGAAGACATCGCTCACGGAACACAACCCCGGTAACAACGCGGGAGCCAAAGAATCGGCGCGACTCGATTTCTCCGACGCGGATTTGGCGGACGACGATGAACTGAATGCGATCCTGTGGCGCGCCATCAAGAAGACGGAGATGCCGCCGCCCGTGGTGAGCATGTTCGGGAGCCGCGCCGGGCGATAACGGGAATGCATACACTAGAGGCGGTATGACGAAACTTCCATCGATGAGCCGCCGCAGCCTTGTACTGGGAGGGATGGCCATGTTGCCGAAATGGTCCTTCGGCAGGCAGTTAGCTGAGCCCGGCTCCGATCACCTGCTGTTTGTCGGGACGTACACGAAGAAGGACAGTAAGGGTATCTATGCCTGGCGCTTCAATTCGCAAGACGGGACCTTGACGCCGTTGGGCCTGGGCGCCGAGACGGAGAACCCTTCGTTTCTGGCGATCCATCCGAAGGCCTGGTTTCTCTACGCCGTCAACGAGACCGGCAACTTTCAGGGCAAGCCCACCGGTTCTGTGAGCGCGTTCGCGATTGACCAGAAAACCGGCGCGCTTGCGTTCATCAATCGGGTGGCCTCCGGCGGAGCTGACCCCTGCGACATCAGGATTGATCACACGGGCCACACGGCCGCGGTAGCTAACTACTCGGGTGGCAGCTTCGCTCTGTTCCCGATTAAACCCTCGGGGGACTTAGGCGAGGCTTCGCAGGTGGAAAAGATTACCGGCAAGGGGCCGAACAAAGAGCGCCAGGAGGGTCCACATACTCACTCGGTGAACATCTCGCGCGATAATCAATCGCTGATTGTGGCCGACCTGGGCACGGACAAGGTGCTGGCCTACCATTTCTCGGCGGAGAAGAGCACGGTTCAGCCGGCGACGCCGCCCTTCGTCAAAGTGCCGGATGGCGCCGGGCCGCGGCATTCCGTTTTTTCCCGGGATTCGCGATTTCTATATGTGCTGAGCGAGATGGGCTCGTCGGTGACGACGTTCAAGTTCGACGCTAAGACTGCGGAGCTTCAAAGGCTCACGACGCTGAGCGCGCTACCGGCGAGTTACAAGGGGCCAAACGATGCCGCGGAGATTGCGATCGATCAGGAGAACAGATTCCTGTACACAACCAACCGTGGCCACGATAGCCTGGCCGTGTTTGCCGTGAACGCGCAGACGGGAGCGCTGAAGCTGGTGGAACATGTGCCGACCGGCGGACAGCATCCGCGCAACTTTACAATTGACCCGTCGGGGAACTGGATGCTGATTGCGAACATGAATTCGGACAACATCGTGGTCTTCTCTCGAGACAAGAAGACCGGAGTCCCGAAACCAACCGGCTTGACCGTTTTCACCGGCGCGCCGGTGTGTCTGAAGTTCGTGCGGTCCTAAAAAGAAAAGGCGGACCGCCTACGCGATCGCGCCGTGGCTCAGGGAATTTTTAAAATCGCGATAGTTCGTTGGTGAACGACGGCGCCGATTACATCTTGTCGGTTTTCTGCATCTTGTCCGTCGTACTGTTCATTTTGTCGCTGGACGTGGTCTTCTTGGCCTTCTTCGTTTTTTTGGTGGCCGTGGTGCTGCCCATCTTATCGTTCATTTTGCTGTCGTCGGCAAAGGCCGCAGACGAAAGAGCGAGGGCGGAAAGCAGGGTGAGGGTGGTTAGTCTCTTCATGTAGATTCTCCTGGAGTTGATTTAGTCTTGATGTCGGTGAGGTATTCAGTCGCCTCACACTGCTGTAATTCGGGAAGGCCGTTCTCGAGTTACGGTCGAGGGGATTAAAACAGTTTCATGATAGAGGGGCCCTACGCTCGGTACCTTCTCGTTTCTTGATGAGGACCACAGGCTGAAGCCAAGCTGAAGCCCGTGCCACGGTTTTGCCATACACCCTACTGAACAAGCCATTTGACGTGTTGTGCCAATTCTCGGACCCGGCTCCCGGCTCGGAGGGTGGGGCCGCCGTCACGCTGGCGACGTATGTGCCGGTGCCGGATATCTACCCAGCCGGGCGACTCGACCGCGATAGCGAGGGCTTGCTGCTGCTGACCGATGATGGGCTGCTGCAGCACACGCGATGCGGCGCAGGAGAAGCAGGCGCTGGCGAACGTGACGAAGGACGAGGAACAACTGAAATCGGACCAGGCCAAGGCCGACCGCGGCTTGAAACTGGCGAAGGAAGGCGAAGGAAGGGATTTTTCTCAAAGGAACAGACGGAAACGCTGGTCTCAACGGCCGATTCCACAATGGCGAACCTGGAGGCCGACCGCGCCGCGGTGGAGAGCGCCCGGGCGGCGAAGCGGGCCGACGAAGCCAAACTGGCGGAAAACGAAGCTGCAGCTTGAGTACACCAAGATTCTGGCGCCGATGTCGGGCCGAGCAGGCGCGATCGAGGTGAAGCAGGGGAATCTGGTCAAGGACAACGACACTACGCTGGTGACGCTCTTACAGACGTAGCCGATCTACGTCTCGTTCTCGGTGCCCGAACAGTTGCTGCCGCAGGTCCGAAAGTACAACCAACGCCAGCCCCTGATCGTGGAGGCGATTGTCGCGGACAACAGCACGGTACAGGGCAAACGGCAATTCATTGACAGCGCCGTAGATACAACTACGGGCACGATCAAGCTCAAGGCTGCATTTGACAATCAGGCACAGATGCTCTGGCCTGGCCAGTTTGTCAATGTGCGATCACGGTTGGATGTAGAACAGGCTCGTGTTGTCGTGCCGGCGCGTACGGTGTGTCTGAAATTCGTGCGGTCCTGAAAAGAAAAGGCGGATCGCCTACGCGATCGCGCCGTGGCTCAAGCAATATTCAAAGCCGCGGTGGTCGTTGGTGAACGACGGCGCCCTATTGCACGTACAGGAAATCTTCAAGCCGGGGCAACTGAAGGGCGGCAGACTTCGTCGCGGGGGCCTCTATTGGGACGTCCTCCCCGGTGCTGCGTACCCATTTCAATTGGCGCTTCCCTTGTGATCCAGTTTGAACCAGGGGCACGTCGACAGTGAAGTCGTCCGGCACACCGGTCTGCGTCAAAGTGTAGTCTTTGTGTCCAGTGCCGGGAGCCTTTAGCCGGAGCGTCGGTATGCCGGTGCCATACACCCAGGTATCGAAGAAGAGGTCCAGTGACCGGTCTGGCTGACCCGCAGGCACGTATTCGCTCGCCATCTTCTGAAAGTCTTCGTTCGAAAGCGGTTTGCCCGCATAGTCGCGAACCAGCCGCCGCATCATCTCCTCAAACGCCTCGCGGCCCATCCGATGACGCAGCATATGCATGACCCAGGAGCCTTTTTCGTACGTGATAATGCGCCAAGCTTCCGGGCCGCCCATCTCGTTGAGTCGCTGTCCGAGCTCAAGCGGCCCCGCCGAATCCACTCGCTGCCCGTTCTTCATTACGGAAGTCAATTCACGGCGATACAGCGCCATCACCTGGTTCATTGCCTCTTCACCCTTACGGCGTTCCAGCATTTCCAGTGCGGCATAGTTTGCCAGGGATTCCATGATCCAGTCGCTTCGATAGCCGGCCGACGCCACCACATTGCCCCACCACTGATGAGCCGCTTCGTGCGCCAACAGGATCTGGGAGAAGAACGTATTCACCTGCGAATCCCTGGCCTCGAAAGGCCGCTCCTCTTGGTGCATATAGGAAAGCGTCGAGAGATAGATCAAGCCGGGAAAGCCCTGACCGAAGTAGCCCGGGATAGGCGAGACGGCGATGTGTTTCAAGGGCAGCGGTCCCCACTCCCTAGAATACTCGTCAATGATTTGGGCAATATCCGCCGACATCTCGGTCAACCGTTCTGAGGCGATGTCCGTCGAGGACGAATTCCCAGTGGCCGCACGCGAGGCTCGAATCTTAGCGAACAGCGCCCGATTGCCGAAGCACTCGATGCGATAAGACCCGTGATCCACGGTCTTGCTCTCAAACTCTCCGATGTTAAAGCCGGCAAATCGCGCGGGGACCCGGGTCTTGCGATGGACAACGCGCTGCTCGCCCTCGGGCCCACCCTCGAAATGTTCGTCGATCAACTCGCCCGTCGACACCACACCCAAACTCCGCGGGCAGCGAAAAGTGAGGTCAAACTGGGCCAGATCCATGCCGGTGTGAGGAAACCAGGCATTGCGATCGGCCACGTAATATACGCCGGTCTCCGTTTGTTGAACCACGTTGCCCTCATAGTGGATATTTACGATGTGCGTTTTGCCTGGCTCGAGCATCCGCTTGGCGACAATCACAAACGGTGTCATCATGAGGCCGCTCTCGGTGCGCACCGAATTGTGCTGGAATACCTCGGCCGGCTCTCCGTCAACCGATGCTCCGGAAATGAGCATCCGGCTTGAAATCTGCAGCTCGATCGCGCGCACGGGTCCATGTTGAAATGAGACCTCCGCTTCGCTTACCGACGATTGGCTGAGGTCCGCATGAATCGTGGTGTCAATGCGGAAATTGGCCAGCTTCAGACCCGCCGGAGGACTTTCGAGCGGTGGCGGGCGACGCGGCATGAAGCTAGCCCAGAGGCGAAAATGCGGAGGACCAGATCCCGCGTCAACGCTTCCAATCTCGATCGGCTCCGGCTCGTCCGGCTGATACACCACATCGAATGTTCCCAACTGCTTGCCGCTGAGAACGCACTCGAAAAGGCCATGGCTCGCCGAATGACCGTCGAATAGTGATGCAATCAGGCGCACGTCCAGGTCTGCAGCCAGGCTGCGTAGCACTGGATTCCATTGATCCGCCATTTGGGAGACAACTTCGGGGGTTTTATCCGATCCGTGTTTTTCAACTTGGCTCAGGATCTCCGCCTTTGTGTCGTCGGTGAAGAAGAAGACAGCGGCTCGAAAATGTTCGTCGAGATTCGGCGATTTCGTATTCGTAAACGAGGCCAGCGATAGACGCTCGCTGCGGCGCGGCGGGAGCACCAGCAGTTCCGCATCCCCAAATTCATTGTCCAGCGCCGAAAAGACCATGGCCACCGGGCGGCCCGCTACCGGGTTCGTAAACGAGATAGTGCCGTCGTTCAAGTAGAACTTGAGGTCACCCCGGACTAACTGAAAGTCGCGAACGTGGTAGGTTTCGTTCGGATCAAGAGCAAGGTGATCAAACTGGGACGCGATCTCCGCGGCGGTGAGCGACTCCAGCGTGTCTGATGGGAGACCAGCTGGCCGGCGCGCGGCTTCCGTCCGCAACCCCGCTGCCTGCAAAACACACAGGCAACAAACCGATCGCGCAACGATAGAGCGGAACTGCATTCTGCTCGCCTAGTGTAATGGACGGCGAACGAGGCGCCGCTGTTCCCTCATTGCTCCGCGGCCCACGGGCCACTACTTGATCTCGGGGCTCTGCGGGGTGGCCGGCTCCTGCCCCCAGTTTTCATGAATAATGCCGGATTGGTCGGCGTAGAACGTTCTTCGGCCGGTGTTGTTGAAAGCGACGGGAACAGCCAATAGGGCATACCCGCCCGCGCTGCCCGTCATGCTGAAGTTGTAGCCGCTGTTCGACCCGGTTGCCAAGCTCTGTGGGATCAGCCCGGCCGCCGACGGACCCTCCGTCGCCCCACCAGCTGCCGGCCCCAGTTCCGTAAGCGAGGTCGCGTAACGGCCAAACTGCGACATGTATTGGGTCTGGGCAGTCAGCAGCGTCCGGATTTGGGCCACCGCGGCCATTTCCCGCGCATTCATCTGTATCTTGTTGACCTGTGGCAAGGCAATCGCCAGGATGATCAGGATAATGGCGACGACAATCAGCAACTCAATGAGCGAAAAGCCCGATTGGCGCTTCCGCTTTTCTGCCAAGGCGGAGACCAGCAACTTGAAGCGCGGGCGGGCAAACCGGCGCGGCCCGGACGGGGGGCCATCATCTGCGAATTCACGCAAAACAGGGAAAAACCGCATACGACTCACATGATACGACGCAAAAGGTACAGCAGTCGTTGTGTTGCCCCAAGGAAATCATTAGCAACCGGGGTAAAGTTTTGGCGAAACCCGGAGAAGCGTGTCAGACAACCTTAACGGCGCCATCGATTCGCCACAGGCTCTCTAGAAGTTCCGGGAGCAACGACAGTCTGAGCGCGTTCGCTCCGTCCGACAAAGCCCGTTCCGGCGCCTCGTGTACTTCGACGAATATCCCAGCGATTCCGACGGCGGTCGCCGCCCGCGCCAAGGGCCCGATGAACTGTGGCTGGCCACCCGACGCGTTCCCCGCTGCTCCCGGCAACTGCACACTGTGCGTAGCGTCGAAAACCACCGGGTAACCGCTCTCCGCCATAATCGCCAGTCCGCGCATGTCGACCACCAGGTTGTTGTACCCAAAGCAGGAGCCGCGCTCGGTGAGGATGATTTTGCTGTTGCCTGTGCTGGCTACCTTATCGGCGGCATTGCCGATGTCGCTTGGCGAAACAAACTGGCCCTTCTTGATATTCACCACCCGGCCCGTCTTGCCCGCTTCCAGAAGTAGGTCCGTCTGGCGGCACAGAAACGCCGGAATCTGAAGGATGTCTACATGCGGCGCCACCTGCTCGGCCTGCCAGGATTCGTGGATGTCCGTCAATACGGGTATTCCCAGCTTCCTTACTTCGCCCAGGATTCGCACGCCTTCGCGAAGGCCCGGTCCGCGGTGCGATTTCACGCTGCTCCGGTTCGCTTTGTCGAACGATGCTTTAAACACGTAAGGGCCCGCTACCTTACGGATTTCCTGGGCGATCCACAGCGCATGCTCCCCGCTCTCAATCACGCATGGCCCGGCAATCAGCGCCAAAGGAGCGCGGGCGGAGAAGGTTACCGCGCCCCCTGCGCTTCCCACCTCAATCTGAATCATTGGGCGTGGGTCAATTCCGGTTCGGCCGTTCTGACTTTTCGTTCCGCCTGTTCCAAAGCCGCGCCGACGAACGCAACGAATAGCGGGTGCGGCTCGAGCGGTTTTGATTTAAACTCCGGGTGGAACTGGCACCCTAGATACCACGGGTGGTTCGGCACCTCGCAGATCTCCACGTAGACTGCATCTGGCGTCTGACCGGTCAGGCGCATGCCATGCGCCGTCAGAATCGGTTCGAATTCCCGGTTGAACTCGTAGCGATGCCGATGCCGTTCGCTGATGTTGGTTTGGCCGTAGGCGCGCTCCGCAAAACTGCCCTCGGTTAGCTGGCACGGGTAAGCGCCCAGCCGCATGGTGCCGCCTAGCTCGTCCACGCCTTTTAGCTCGCGGAGTTTGTAGATCACGCGGTACGGCGTACCGCCGTCGAACTCCGTGGAATCGGCGTTCGCCAGCCCACAGACGTTGCGCGCATATTCGATCACCATGGTCTGCATGCCCAGGCAGATACCGAAGTAGGGAATCTTTTCTTCGCGTGCGCAGCGGATGGCGTTCAGCATGCCGGCGATGCCGCGCCTGCCAAATCCTCCCGGCACCAGCAGGCCGTCAAAAGCTGTCAAGCCTTCTTTGCACGCCGGCCATTCAATTCGTTCCGACTCGATCCAGTGGATGTTGACCTGCGCCTGGTGGGCAATGCCAGCATGCAACAGGGCCTCTTTCAGGCTCTTGTAAGAATCCTCGTACTCCACGTACTTACCCACCAATCCGATGCTCACCTCGCGCTTCGGATTGTGCATCCGGTCGAGCATCTCGGTCCAGCGGGTCAAGTTGCGTGGACCCGCCTCGATGCGCAACTGATGGAGAATGGCATCGTCCACTTTCTGCTCGGCGAAAACCATGGGCACTTCGTAGACCGACTTTACGTCCCGCGCCGTAATGACTCCCGAAACGGGCACATCGCAGAATAGAGCGATTTTTTCTTTCACTTCGTCGGGCAGCGCCTTTTCCGAACGGCATAACAGAATGTCCGGCTGGATACCGATCGCCCGCAATTCTTTCACGCTATGTTGTGTGGGTTTGGTCTTCAATTCCTGTGCGGCGGCGATCCAGGGCACCAGCGTCACATGGACAAACAGCGTGTTGTCCCGCCCTTCTTCATGACGCATCTGGCGAATAGCCTCGATAAACGGTAGCGATTCGATGTCGCCCACGGTTCCGCCGATCTCGACAATCGCCACATCCACGTCCACCGCCACCTTGCGGCACGCGGCTTTGATCTCGTTGGTCACGTGCGGAATCACCTGGACGGTTTTGCCCAGATAGTCACCGCGCCGCTCCTTGGTAATGATGTTCTCGTAGATACGGCCCGACGTCAGATTGTTGGCTTGCGTCAACGGCGCATGCGTGAAGCGCTCATAGTGCCCTAGATCCAGATCGGTCTCTGCTCCGTCGTCTGTGACGAACACCTCACCATGCTGGAACGGGCTCATTGTGCCCGGGTCGATATTCAAGTAGGGATCGAACTTCTGAAGCGTGACTCGGATTCCCCGGCTCTCCAGCAGGCAGCCGATCGACGACGCCGCGATGCCTTTCCCTAATGAAGAGACAACGCCCCCCGTTACGAAGATGTATTTTGCCATGCTCTCCCTGCCAAGCGTTTCTCTCGTTTGAACGTCATCCCTTACACCTTCCCCAACCTGCCCGCCACCGTTTCGAACAGGCGATTCAGGCGCACTAAGTCATCCGGCGTGTCGACGCCGAGGGACTCATATTCTGTTTCCACAACCTTGATCCGATAACCGTTTTCCAGTGCACGTAGTTGTTCCAGGCACTCCGCCCTCTCCAGCGGCCCCACCTTCAGGTCCGGGTAGCGCAGGAGAAGTTCCCGTCGGTACACATAAAGCCCAATATGTTTGAAGTAGGAAGTCCCCACCGCGACATGGTCACGGTCGAAGGGGATGGGGCAGCGGGAAAAGTAGATGGCGTCGCCGTTGAAATTCGTCACAACCTTCACCACATTCGGGTTCATGATGTCCGCGGGGTCGGCAATACGGCGTTTCAAGGTGCCCATCAATGCCGTGTCGTCTCCCAGAACCGACAGCACGGCTGCGTCAATGGCGTTGGGGTCAATCAGAGGCTCATCGCCCTGGATATTGACGTAGATGTCGGCCTTCTCAGCTGAAGCGATTTCGGCCAACCGGTCTGTACCAGACGGGTGGTCTTCGCGCGTCAAACGTGCATGGCCGCCGAATCGCCGGACCTCGCTCGCAATCCGATCGTCGTCAGTTGCCACCAACACGCCGGCGTTCAGGTACTGCGCCATCAGAGCACGTTCGTAGACGTGCTGCACCATGGGTTTACCGGCGAGTTGGGCGAGAGATTTTCCAGGGAATCGAGAGGAAGCGAATCGTGCGGGGATTATACCCAGGATCCTCGTACGCACGATCGAGTATAGCATGCAAGGTCGCCACCATTGCGTCCAAACGCTCGCACTTTCTTCAGCGCGCCGTAGGCGTGAGTGTCTTGGTGACAACTCAAGCACTGATCTCAGCGTGCGCGTTGCCCCAACTCTCCGGCTATGTTCACAAGCTCACGTGGCGCAGGCTCTTAGCCTGCTGAGCCGAAGATTCGTCTCGGCTTTCTCCTGTCCCAAGGCGGTCGCGGCGCTACTTTCGTCAACCCTCACTCCCATCGCCGCATGGACAGTGTTGTGCCGCGGGATGGAATCCCGCCTTAGCCGGGATTCATCTCGGCTTCTTAGCGGCATTCGTGGAGGCCAACTCCAGCGCGTTTGGCCGATGTTATGATCGGACTGAAAGGGCGAATAAGCCTCATGCGACCGCGACCTTACCGAGAGAGACTCTCACCGTCGCGTGCGGCCGATAAAATCGCCGGCGGTGTTTGTCGCTTCGTGCCTGCTATTTTCACTGTTTTTATCCTGGTCGCAAGCCTCTGTCTTCCCATCCTTCGCGCGGATGATCCGCGTTCCGACGGTCCCGCCGGCGATGGGCCGAAAGACGATCCGAAACAAGCCGTAGTTCCGCCTCCCCAGGTCCCAGTCACCATTGAAACCAGGAAAAAGAGCAACGAGCCCGTCGTTGAGTCCCGCCCTGCAAATATCAAGGTAAACAGCACCCTGGTGCTGATCAATGTGACGGTCACCGATCCCCTCAATCGTTTCGTCACGGGTCTGGAGAAAGAGCACTTCCGGCTTTTTGAGGACAAGGTCGAGCAGCAGATCACCCAGTTCTCCGCCGAGGACGCCCCCATTTCCATCGGCTTGGTCTTTGACACCAGCGGAAGCATGGGCGCCAAACTTCAGAAATCTCGTCAGGCTGCCGTCGAGTTCTTTAAGACAGCGAATCCGTCCGATGAGTTCTTCCTGGTGCAGTTCAATGACCGCCCCGAATTGACGACGGCCTTCACAACCGATACGGATTCCATCCAGAACACTCTGACCTTCACCCAATCCAAAGGTCGTACCGCGCTGCTCGACGCGGTTTACCTCGCCATGAACGAAATGAAGAAGGCGAAAAACCCGCGCAAGGCAATCCTGATTATTTCCGACGGCGGCGACAACAGCAGCCGCTACACCGAAACCGAGATAAGGAGCAGGGTTCGCGAAGCCGACGTTCAGATTTATGCCATTGGCATCTATGAGTCGGCGGGGTCACGCGGGCGCACACCGGAAGAGGCTGCCGGTCCGGGATTGCTCAATGAGATGGCCGAACAAACCGGGGGCCGTCAGTACTCGGTTGAAAACGTCGCCGAACTCCCGGACATTGCCGCAAAAATAGGAATTGAGCTTCGAAACCAGTACATCCTGGGTTACACTCCAAAGAATCGCGAGCGGGACGGCAAGTATAGAAAGGTGCAGGTGAAACTCAACCAGCCTCGCGGCCTTCCCCCTCTAAAGGCTAACTTCCGTCTCGGTTACTATGCGCCGACTCAATAAGACACTCTTGGCCGCCGGCCTGGTTGCCGTCGCCGCTGCCGGCGCGTGGGCCCAGTTCGTGGCGGAAACTCGCCTCGTCGTACTGCACGCCAGCGTCGCCGACAAACGGGGCAAACTTGTTACCAACCTCGATCGCGACTCGTTCAAGGTCTTCGAGAATGGTGTCCCGCAAGAACTGAAACTCTTCCGCCGCGAAGATGTCCCCGTCTCCCTTGGCATCATCATCGACAACAGCGGCAGTATGCGCCCCAAGCGTGAGCGGGTTGAGGCCGCCGCTCTGAACCTGGTCAAGGAATCCAACCCGCAGGACGAAGTCTTTATCGTTAATTTCAACGACGAAGCCTTCCTCGACGTCCCGTTTACGAACGACGTGAAGCGGATGGAAACCGGGCTCGCTCGGATTGACTCGCGGGGTGGCACCGCCATGCGCGACGCCATCGACATGTCCATCAACTACATGAAGACCGATGCCAAGAAAGACAAGAAAGTGATTCTTGTCATTACCGATGGCAACGACAACGCGAGCAATTCCACGCTGGAGCGCGTGGTCCAGAAGTCGCTTCAAAGCGAAGTTCTGATCTATGCCATCGGTTTGCTGGTTGAAGAAGAGAAACACGACGCTGCCAAGGCGAAGCGCGCTTTGAAGGAAATCACGACCGCTACCGGCGGCTTGGTTTTCTATCCCACCAGCGTCGGCGAAGTTCAGCAGCTCACAAACGAAATCGCGCACGACATTCGCAACCAGTACACGCTGGCCTATTCGCCTTCACAAGCGGACGATGGCTCATACCGGCAGATCAAGGTTGTTTGCACTGCGCCCGGCAGCCCCAGTGTCCGCACCCGCACCGGCTATTATGCCCGTCGCGAGGATAAGAAGTCGGCGAACGCCCAAGCCAACCCGAAGGCATTCACAATTCAGTGATGTGGCGCTTCCTCTGGAATGCCTCGCATGGAAACCGGCTGACACCTTGGCGATCCCCCTACCTTCGTTGGCGCATTGAAACCTACGCCGGCCTCCCAGCCAAAAGCATCACCTTCACCCAGTTCTGGAGCTTTGTCTGGCACGAGAAGAGATCTCTGCTGCGTTATCTGCTTTGGGTTGACCGCATGAACGGCTAACGTGGGGCAATGGAATCCTGCCTGGGCAACCTTGAGCCACTTGGCTGTTACCATCAAAGTGCTGTTTCGGGTACAACCCGTCGGCAGATATTTCGGGGATATTCACTTATGACAAAGAAACTATACGGCGCCGGTCTGGCGCTTTTTATGATGTCGGGCTTGCTGCTGGCGCCCGCCGGGATTGCAGTTGCTCAGGCCCCTGCACCATCCGATGCGAAGACACTCGATCAGGAAATCGAGCTGATGCGAAAGGATATTCGCTCGGGGAGAAAGCAAATGGTTGCGGTGAACCTGACGCTCACCGACAAAGAGGCGCAGGCTTTCTGGCCCGTTTATGACCAGTACACAGCGGAGCTGGCAAAGATCAACGACACCAAGGCTGCCCTGATCAAGCAGTATGCGCAGACTGGCGATACAATGACCGACGCTCAGTACGCCAGCGCGGTGAAATCGTGGGCCACGGCCGACGTAAGTGCTGCTCAACTAAGGCTCAAATACGTGCCGGCATTCGAAAAGGTTCTGACAGCTAAGAACACTGCGCGCTTTTTCCAGATTGACCGCCGTTTGCAGAACGTGATCGATCTGCAACTCGCATCGGCGATCCCGCTCGTACAGCCGTAGACACGTTGGACACTCAATAGGGGCAGCTTGCTGCCTGTTTCACGTCGCGAGCTGCTGCGTGACGCAAGCTGACCCCGCCCCTTTCCACGCATCGAACCCTCCCATGAGGTTGGCGATGTCGCGGAACCCGGCTCGCCGCAGCAGGCTGGTCGCAATGGAGCTGCGATATCCGCCCTTACAGTGGACCACCAGCAGTTTACCCGGATCCAGTTCGCCGGTCCGCTTTGCCAGCTCTCCCAATGGAATGTGCACCGACTTTTCTATGGCGCCGCCACTGACTTCGGCAGGCTCCCGCACGTCCAGTATCGCGATCCTCCCCGGTTCTGTCTCCAACAACTCCGCCAAATCCTGAGCCGTCACTTGCGGGATGTAGTCCAGTTCCTGGCCGCTTTTGATCCAGCCCGCCGCGCCGTTTTCCAGATACCCAACCACGTTTTCCACGCCCACCCTGGCAAGCCGCACTTGAGACTCGCGGACGTGATCGGAATCTTCTCCCGCAATGATCAGCTTCGTGTCCAGGCCCAGAATCCGTGCTGCCCAGGAAGCATACTGCCCGGTTAGCGCGATATGGATGGACCCGGGAACGTGTGCAACGGCGAATTCCATGGCCGGTCGCGTGTCCACCACCACGGCGCCCTCCGACTGCAACCGCAGCACCTCATCCGGAGACAGAGCCGACAGCGCCGGCAGTTCGCTGAGTGGCGCCGCGCCGCGGCGATTCAACTCCACTTCGCGGGCAAAATACTCCGGGCGTGGCGGGAGGCTATCCGTGAGCAGGTGGATAAACTCATCGCAAGTCTTCGCCTGCAGCGCGTAGTTCGCGCGGCGCTCCTTCGCAATGGTCGACGAGCCCTCCGAGCTCATTTGCCGCCCGCACAGCGACCCCGCTCCGTGCGCCGGGAATATCTCCGTGTCGTCGGGCAGCGTCAGAAGTTTCTCTTGCAGGCTCTTGTACAACAGCGCCGCCAACTCCTGTGGCGTGTGGCTCGCCGAAAGATCCGGCCGACCGACGTCGCCCACGAAAAGGGTGTCGCCCGTGAACACCTTTTTCGGCTGGCCAGGCTCACTGAGATCCGTCATCAGGATGCAAATGCTTTCCAACGTATGGCCGGGGGTTTGCAGAAACTCGAGGCGGCAACTTCCAAACTGCAGCGAATCGCCTTCTTTTATCGCCACATGTGGGAATGCGGCCCCGCTCCCTTCGCCCAGATAGATTCTCGCGCCCGTGCGCTCAGCAAGTTCGTGGTGGCCGGAAACAAAGTCGGCGTGCAAATGAGTTTCGACGACGTGTTCAATCTTCAGCCCCGCGCGAGCGGCCGCCTCAATATACAAGTCCACGTCCCGCTGTGGGTCAATTACTGCCGCAACGCCCTCCGAACCAATCAAATAGGAGGCGTGCGCCAGGCAACCGAGGTAGAAACGTTCAACTTGAACCGGCGGCATATGTCCTCCTTAGCGCCATTTTTGTTGATCCACGGAAATAGTATCCCTCAATGGAATCCGGCGCATCTTGACAGCTTTACAATCGCTTAGCGTAGAATGGTCTTTTCAGCGAATCCCTACTAAAACTATAGAAAAGGATAAAATTCAACGATGTCTTTACGTATCAATGACGAAGCACCCAACTTTACGGCCGAGACAACCCAAGGTGAGGTCAACTTTCACCAGTGGATTGGCGACGAGTGGGCCATACTGTTCTCTCATCCCAAGGACTTTACTCCGGTTTGTACCACCGAACTCGGCTACATGGCATTGCTCGAACCCGAGTTCGCGAAACGCCATACGAAGATCATCGGTCTTAGCGTCGACCCGATAACGAATCACAGCAAATGGGCAACTGACATCGAAGAAACGCAGGGGCACAAGGTCAACTACCCGATGATCGGCGACCCCTCGCTATACATCTCGAAGCTTTACAACATGCTGCCTGCCGATGCGGGCGAGACGTCCGAAGGACGCACCGCCGCGACCAATGCAACCGTACGCACCGTGTTCATCGTCGGCCCCGACAAGAAGATTAAGCTGATGCTCAGCTATCCGATGAGCACCGGGCGGAACTTCGATGAAATCCTGCGTGTCCTGGATTCCATCCAACTCACGGCGAAGCACAAGGTGGCGACCCCCGTGAACTGGAAGAACG
Organism: Bryobacteraceae bacterium; assembly: GCA_049579625.1. Taxonomy (GTDB): domain Bacteria; phylum Acidobacteriota; class Terriglobia; order Bryobacterales; family Bryobacteraceae; genus CAJCIT01. Next base: position 297 of record JBAUOG010001197.1, on the reverse strand, counting down.
GCGACGACGTCATCATCGTACCCGCGGTCTCGGACGAAGAGGCCAAGCAGAAGTATCCGGCAGGCTGGAAGTCTCCAAAGCCCTATTTGCGGATCGTCCCGCAGCCCCAGTAGCCAGGCTCTCGCCGGCGGAGCCACCGGTCCAACGGACGGTGGCCGAACGTGGCGAAAGAACGAAGCCAAGCAAAATCCTGCCTCAACACCTGCTGTTTTGCGAAACGAAGTCAGATGCCAGCCCCTCCTTTGTGCAGACGAACTCAAAATACTGAATACAGACAGGTTAGCTACGATCCTAGCT
>JBAUOG010001196.1:0-2527 GCA_049579625.1 Bryobacteraceae bacterium | reverse complement strand
AGGATCGCCGCCGCCACCGCGACGGGCGTCCCGAAGCCGGCCGCACCCTACAGAAACGCACCAAATGCGAACCCGATGAGCAAAGCCTGTAAGCTCTGGTCGGTGGTCAGATGCCCGATAGACTCCTTCAGTATTTCGAACTGGCCCGTGTCGACCGTGATCCGGTACAGAAGAATTGCCCAGTAGATGATCCAGAAGATGGGGAACGCGCCGAAGGCCGCACCATAAAGCGCTGAGTCTGCTAGCAGGGCCAGCGGCATGTGGTACGCGAAGGCGGCCACTAGCGCGGCCGTCACCAAGCCAAGGATTGATGCCTTCCATGCCGTGACACGGCTGATGCCGATGGCATACAGCAGCGCCAGCACCGGCAACGCTGCCACCAGTGCAGACCATCCCAGGCTGTTGCCGACCGGCGTATAGTTCTGCTGCCACATGCAATGATTAGAGTTTTTCTTGTCGGACTTGTCGCCCTCGCCGCGTAAAACGGAGCCGCTGTTAAGGAGCGAACATAAGACTCCAGCACAGAACCGCGCGCGTCAGCAAGCGGATTCAGACCTTTTCAGCAATCGTGGTTTCCATTCAGCCTTTCCTCCGCGCCAGCAACAGCATCAGCCCCCCGAAAACAAGCGAGACCAAGCCGCACCACAGGTTCACTTGCGGCGTCGATAACGGAGGCGCAGTGCTGATAGTGAAGAAGGCAATCAGGAGCATTACGCCCAGGATTACGAAAAACGAACCGATCGGTACTCGAAGGTCATCCATGTTTTTCTACCAGAACCATATGTTCAACAGAATGCAAAAGGCGCCTGCGATAACGGCCAGCAGTACCGGTCGCATGTACCAGGGAACGCGCTCCTCCGGTGGAATGGTGGTGTAACCGTAGACCAGGTTGTGTAGTTCTTCAATCGGTTTTGGCTTCGTTACCAGGCTCACCGCCACCGTGAACACCAGGCAGGAACTAAAGGCCAGTATGGCGATCCAAAAGTTTTGAGCCATTGCTGAGGGGAACGTGTGGACCACCCCAAACCAGCCGCCGGTTCCTTCCGCCACGGACAGACCAAGCGTTAGCGTGGCAACAACCTCACCAACCAGCAGGCCGATAAAGGCGCCGTGTCCAGTGGTTCGTTTCCAGAACATGCCCAGCAGGAACGTTGCGAACAACGGCGCGTTCACGAACCCGAATACCAATTGCAAAAAGTCCATGATGTTGTTCGATCGTGCTGCCCAGTAAGCCGTCCCAATGGAAAGAAGGACTCCTACTACGGTGGTAATCTTAGCCACCTTGTAGTAGTGCGCGTCCGAGGCATGCTTCTTGATGTAGCTCTGGTAGATGTCGTAAGTGAACACAGTATTGAAGGCCGTAACATTGCCCGCCATACCCGACATGAACGACGCAAACAGGGCGGTCAGCCCAACCCCCAACAGACCCGAGGGGTAGAACGCAGCCATCAAGTTCGTGAGCACCAGATTGTAGTTGTACGAATCGCCCTTAGGCACCAGAATGCCTGGAACGTTCATCTGATGAAGCGCCACGGCGGCGAGGCCTGGCACCACTACCACGATCGGCATCAGCATCTTCGGGAACGCGCCGATCAGCGGCGTCAGTCTTGAAGCTGCCATCGAGTTGGCGGCCATGGCGCGCTGCACCACCAGGAAATTGCAGCACCAGTAACTGCACCCCAGCACCCATCCCAAGCCGAACACCATCCCGAACCACTCGACGCCCATCTGATTCTGGGACGCGTGTCCGATGTATTTCCACGTGTGGGTCATCACGTCGGGATTATGAGCAAACGCCGGTTGCGCAGCCATAAAGGCCGTCGTCCGCGAAGTCACGCCCGACCAGCCGCCCGCCTTAGCGATCGCCATGACCGAAAGCGGCAGGAATCCCAGAACGATCAGGAAGAACTGCAGCACTTCGTTATAGATGGCGCTGGTTAGTCCTCCCAGGTAGGTGTATACCAGCACGATGGCTGCCGACAGAAACACCGAGTTCGTGAAACTCCAACCCAGCACCACTTGAAACAATAGGCCGAGCGCGTACATCGAAATGCCCGACGAAAAGATCGTCATCACCGCGAAAGTAATCGCGTTGAACCCTCGCGTCTTCTCGTCAAAGCGCAGCTTCAAATACTCTGGTGCGCTACGGGCACGGCTGCCGTAGTAGAACCGCATCATGAAGACGCCCAAGATGATCATCCCGGGGATCGCCCCCATCCAGTAAAAGTTGAAGGTGAGCATCCCGTACTTTGCGCCTGAGGCGACCATGCCGATCACTTCCTGCGCGCCAAGGTTCGTCGCAATGAACGCCAAGCTTGTCACCCACACCGGGATGGAATGGGCCGAGGTTAGAAAATCCACCCCGGTCTTGATTCGCTTCTTTACCAGCCACCCAATGCCGAGAACGTACAGAAAGTACGTCGAAAGAATAATGTAATCGATTACCCCTGGTTTCATTTGTTGACCGAGCTAGCGCTCCCCTTCATTCGGCGGCCTTGAAGGCCTTCCGCCCCAGCGTCCCCACTGA
>JBAUOG010001195.1:0-5884 GCA_049579625.1 Bryobacteraceae bacterium | reverse complement strand
GTGCGTCTTTGACCAGCGTGGCGGCCGAATAGAATCCCATCGGCTGATTGTTCAGGATCGCGGCTGTGAAGGCTGCCAGATAGTGGCATTTCAAAAACGCACTGGCATAGGCAATCAGCGCGAAACTGGCGGCATGCGACTCAGGAAAGCCATACAAAGCGAACGACGTAATGGCCTGAATGATGCGCTCCTGCGCCTCCCCCGTGATGCCGGTTCGATTCATGCCCTCGCGCAGCCGCACTTCCACTTCGCGCATCCGTTTTTCAGATCGTTTAAAGCCGAAGGCGCGCCGCAGTTCCTCCGCCTCGCCGCCGGTGAATCCCGCGGCGATCATCGCAATGCGAATCAATTGCTCCTGAAACAGCGGCACGCCGAGTGTGCGGCTGAGCACCGGCTCGAGCGAAGGATGCAAGCAAACCGGTTCTTCCAGTCCCTGGCGGCGCCGTAAATAAGGATGCAGCATCTGCCCGACGATAGGGCCGGGGCGGATGATCGCCACCTGTACCACGATGTCGTAAAACCGCGTGGGCTTCATGCGCGGCAGGCACGACATTTGTGCGCGGCTCTCCACCTGAAACAGCCCAACCGTGTCGGCGCGCTGCAATGCATCGTAGACGGCAGGGTCATCGGACGGCAGATGCGCCAAGTCGACATCTTCACCGTAGTGATCGTGGATGAGCGTGATGGTGTCTTTGAGCACGGCCATCATGCCGAGGCCGAGCAGATCCACCTTGACGATGCCCATGTCGGCGCAGTCGTCCTTGTCCCATTGCACGACCACACGGCCAGGCATGGATGCGGGCTCCAGCGGAACCACTTGATCGAGTTGCCCCTGGCAAACGACCATGCCGCCGGAATGCTGACCGAGATGACGCGGCAGGTCGAGGATCTCGCGGGTGAGGTTGAAGAATATTGCGATGCGCGGATCTTTGCTGAGGTCGAACCCGGCATCGAGGAACCGCTGCTCCAGCGTGTCGCGCGGATCTTTCCACTCGAAGCGCGCCATCATGCCGGCCAGTCGCGTGAGTTCGTTTTCTTCAAAGCCCAGCACCTTGCCGATGTCGCGCACCGCGGACCGGCCGCGATAGGTGATGACATTGGCGGTCATGGCGGCGCCCAATTCGCCGTAGCGCTGGTACACATACTGGATGGCTCGTTCCCGATCGTCGCCGCTGGGAAGATCGAGATCGATGTCTGGCCATTCGCCGCGCTCCTCCGAAAGAAAGCGTTCGAATAACAGATCCATGCCGACGGGGTCAACCGCCGTGATGCCGAGCGAATAGCAAACAGCGCTGTTGGCGGCAGAACCGCGGCCTTGCACCAGGATGCCTTGTTTGCGGCAGAACTCGACAATGTCCCAGACAATAAGGAAGTAGCCTTCCAGCTTTAGTTTTTCAATCAGCGCCAGCTCACGCTCCACCTGATATTTGGCCTTCTGATGATAGGGCTGGTACCGGTTGCGCGCGCCATCAACGGTCCGTTTGCGAAGGAACGACGCTTCGGTTTCTCCCGGCGGCACGGGATAGCGCGGAAACTGGTAGCCGAGATCCTGCAGCGTGAAGCCCAGCCGCCCCGCCAGTTGAATCGTCTCGGCAACCGCTTCCGGCAAGTCGGCAAACAATTCCTGCATCTGGCGCGACGTCTTCAAGTACCGCTCCGAGTTCAGGCTCAGCAGGCGTCCCGCTTCGGCAATGCTGGTCTTGTGGTGAATACAGGTGAGGACATCCTGCAGCGGGCGTCGTTCCGTTACCGCGTGAGTGACGCCGTTGGTTGCCAGCAGCGGCAATCGCAAGCGGCGAGCCAGATCGATCAGTACCTGGTTCCGGGCCTCCTGATCGCGGCGATGATGGCGCTGGATCTCGACATAGACGTTCTGCTCCCCGAACAAGTCGATGAGGCGCAGCAACTCGGCCTTCGCTGCGTGCGCGGCATCGGGTCCGCGGTGCGTAGTGAATATCCGGGCTAGCGGTCCTTCATCCCCTCCGGTCAGACAAACCAAGCCAGGCGCAAAGCGTGCAAACTCCGCATCGGAAGCGTTCGGGTGCTCCGGCTTACCCTTTCCGGCATAACAGAGCTTGGTGCGCGTAATGAGCCTGCACAGGTTCTGATAGCCCACCCGGCTCCCCACCAGCAGCGTGAGGCGGCCTTGCTGCGCGTTCTCCACCTCCGCACCGATCAGTGCGCGCGTACCGGCCTTTTTCGACGCCATGTGAAAGCGCGGTGAGCCGAACACACCGTGAGCATCGGTCACCGCCATGGCGGGCTGATTGAGTTCAGCGCAGCGAGCGGCCAGGTCTTCCGGCAACGAAGCGCCTTCCAGGAAGGAGAAGGCCGACTTGGCGTGGAGTTCGACGTAAGTCAAAAGATTCGCCTTTTATTCTCCTATTGTGACAGATAATTATTCCGGGCACAGCCCTTCAGGCTGTTGTTGGGGACTTCGGAACTTCGTGGACAGTCTGCCATGGTACGAACCTAACGGCGAATAAGGACACCTCCAAAGCACCCCTTCGCAGCCACTCCGGCTGCGCCCATTCCGCCAGTCACAAATCTAAAAGATTTCTCTGGTTCTCACAAAACCTTTTCCTCACAACACATTCCGGCCCTCCCCGAATTTAGCTAGCCGCGGTTCATCTTAGGTCGGGTCAATAATCCTGGTAGACGGAAGATCGTCAATCCAATTTAAAAGCTGGTAGCAAATGTCAGAGTTATCCTCAAAGCTCCCGGAGACCCCGGGCACACCTACAGATGAAGAAGTCCGGGCGAACCAGAAATCGGCCTTAAAAGAAACCGACTCGGTGCCGCACGAGCAGCCCGCACCGCCCGAACCAACCAAACAGAACCAGGAACCCCCGCCAACCAATGAGAGCGCGGAGAAAGACAACAGCCCGGAGGTCGATGCCCGCACGGCGGCAAATAGGCTCAATGCCCAGAAAAGCACGGGCGCAAAGACACCGGCCGGGAAGGAGGCCTCTTCCAGGAACGCCGTCAAGCACGGCCTCTTCGTTGAGGACCTGACCCAACACTTCAGCGAGGAACAAATCGAACGCTATCAGAGCTTCGTCGAAGGCATCGTCACGGATCTTCACCCCGTGGGCGACCTCGAGTTGCACCTCGCGCAGCGTGTCGCCGACATCCAGTTCCGGCTCGAGCTGCTTCGCACCGCCGAGCTCAAGATCTACCTGGGCGCCGCCATCCCTAACGCAACGATGGAGGGCTGCCTCGTGAAGGCCGGCAACCCCATGGGCCTGGCTTCGCTCTACGATCAGCGCTTTCAGCGTTCCTTCTCGAAAACCCTGGAGGAATTCCGGCATGCGCAACTAGCTCGCTTGGAACAGGAAAAACTAGCAATTGAAGAGCTTAAGGCGATTGCTGCCGCGCACATGCAGCAGAACGCCCCGTTCGATCCCACCCGGTTTGGCTTCGTTATTTCTCGCGAACTACTCTTCAATAAAGTACGCCTCGGAAATGCCAAAAAAATGTCTCAATTCTGCACGGGTGACGGTATCGTTGAGAAGAAAGTCGTCGCTCTCCTCGCCAGCGAGCCCAAAAAGGCCGCCTAATCCGTCCCAAACGATGCAGAAACCCCTCGAATAAACCCGAGCATTGAACAGCTCTACCCAACGTGTCTCTGGCAACCGTGGCACGCGCTCCGCTTCGGAGCGAGGCTTTCAGCCTGGGGACTACGGGTCAGCAAGCGGACCAAACGGAGCCGCGACCGTAAGTCGGCATTTCCGTAGATCGCCAACAACCCGGATTACCGATCCCAAGTCATTAGCGGAAGTAATCCGCGCCACTACCTTCGGTTCACCAGCCACAGCACCAGCGTCCCTAACAAACTCAGCACCAGACACGTGACGATCGGAAAGTAGACAGTCGTGTTCTTGCCGCGCCAGATCACGTCGCCCGGCAGACGGCCCAACGGCAGATGCGCACGTTCGAGCAGCAGCACAATCACGCCAGCCGCGATCAGGACGACTCCAGCGACGATGAGCAGGCGACCCAGGCTCACAGTTCACTTCCAGGCGGCGCAGACTAATCGCTTGCGGCGCGCGTGCTGCTCGTAGGCGTTGGCGGGAGGATCGATGAACTCGACGCGGCTGAAGCCGGCATGCTTCAGCATCACTTCCAGCGCACGCGGCGAAGGACAGGTCGCCAGCGGCGTTGATCCGGTTTCGCGATTGCTGCCGGCGTGCTCGGCCGATTCATCAATCAGGGCGAGAACCCCTTGATACGGGCGGATCCATTTATGCGCACCCCATTCGGCGATACCTTCCACTTCGTCGATCACCTGCGTTTCCAAAACGCACATCTCGCGCGTGACAGCGGCCATGTTCCGTAAACAGAGCATAGGATTCTCGACGTGATAGAGCAAACCCAGGAAGAGCGTCAACTCGAACTCTCCGAACCTGGCCGGCGAAACCCGCTCGGCATTGCACTGCTCGAAGCGCACATTCGGCAGGCCGAGCGAGCGGGCCACGAAGCTCGCGCGCTGAAGGCTTTCTTCGCGGATATCGAGGCCCAACACCTCACGAACACCCAGCTGAGCCGCGGCGACGGAATAATACCCTTCATGGCAACCCACATCCAGGCACCGGATCTCCCGCAGGCGTTCGGCTGAAAAGTGCAGGCTGACGGCCGTGCGCACCATCTCAAGACGGGTCAGGTGAATCGGTTTTACGTCGGGCGGCAACAGCGATTCGGTACGGCCGAGCGGCCCCAGGTCGAACTCGTAGAACCACGGCGCCAAGGATTCAATCGTATCCATCTCGCTTCAAGTCTAACTTGGACCGAGTCCCCTGCCCCCGCCGGCTCGCGGTGCGCATCAGACATGGTCCAGCAATTGCCGCATGTCGTCGATGACGATGTCCGGCTGCTCCGCCAGCATGCGTTCCGTCTGGAAGCCCCACGTAACGCCGCAAGCTGCGATACCGGCGTTTCGGGCAGTCTGCATGTCGACGTGGCTGTCGCCGACCAACATGGTTTCCGCAGATCCAATACCTGTTTCCGACATCAGCGTGGTGACGCCGATGGGATCGGGCTTCTTCAGCTCAAAGCTATTGCCGCCATAGACCCGGAACAACTGGTCGCCCAGCCCCAGCGCCGCCAGGATGTCAGCGCTTATCCGCACCGGCTTGTTGGTCAATACAGTCAAGATCTTTCCGCGCCGGTACAGTTCCTCCAGCGCCTCGCGGACCCCTGGATACAGCTTGGTGTGCTCCAGTGCGTGGAGGCGGTAGAAACTCAGAAAGAATTCCAATGCGGCCCGCACGGTCTCTTCCGGTGCCTCCGGCCCCATGACCCGCCGAATGAGAACAGGTGCGCCGTCACCCACGTATGAGCTAATCAGGCCCAGGTCCAATTCCGCAAGGCCCATGTGCCGTCGGGTGGCGTTCACTGAAATCGCCAGGTCAAGCGCAGAATCGATCAGTGTCCCGTCCAAATCAAAAATAAGCAGCTGCACTACGACTAGATTTCCTTCGGCGGGCTGAGTGGTTTCTGCGGCAGGGCTTTCTGCTCCTGTTCCTTCTTCTCTTCGAGCTTCTGCTCGGCGTCTTTCCATGCGTGTTTGATGTTCTCCAACTGCTGTTCGAAGGCGTCTTTGAGCTCGCGCGGCGCCATCTGCGCGATCGCGGAAGCGACGGAGGTCGCATAAGGCAGAACAGCCGATTCGTTCAGGAATGCGGGTGTCGGAGACGGGGCAAACGCTATGATCGCGGCTACCAGCGCGGCCACCACCAGGCATCCTCGCAGAAAGCCGACCACGCCGCCCAACAGATGGTCAAACCATGAGAGCCCGATCCAATTAAACAGCTTGGACAGCACGATGGCGACGAGACCGCCGATGGCCGCCACCACCGCAAAGATAACCAGGAACCCAATGATG
>JBAUOG010001194.1:0-4705 GCA_049579625.1 Bryobacteraceae bacterium | reverse complement strand
AATCCAGGGCGAGCTGGCCGGCTTCTTGCGCAAGCTCCTCCGCCAACGCCCGTTCTCGTTCAAATGCCATGCCTTGATTATGACGGCACGCCCCGGGAGTCGGCTTTTCTTTAGGTTTTCAGCGTGGCTCAGTTAAAGAATCGGTTGGTACAATTCGAAAGCGAATGCCGCCACGTACAGTTTTCTCCGTGCTTGAGGAATCCGCCCGTAAGTATGGCGACCAGGCTGCCCTCCATCAACCGATTGGCGGCAAACAGGTCGGCTACCGGAGTTTTAGTTGGAACGAGTGGCTGCTCTCCTCGCGTGAAATCGCACTGGGGCTCCGGGCGATCGGGCTCAAGAAAGGCGATCTCGCCTGCATCCTCTCCGAGACCAGAGCCGAATTCTACCTGGTGGATCTCGGCATCATGGGCGCCGGTGGAGTCGCCGCTGCACTCTATACGAGCAACCCGATGCCCGAGCTCGCCAAGAATGTCCGGGCGGCTCAACCGGACTTCTTTTTTGTGGAGGATGCGAAATCCCTCGCGGCCATCGCGGCGGCGCTGGAAGGCGAACTCCCCCCGCACGTCATTCTTATCGAAGGCTCGGCCGGGGGCGCCATCACGCTGGACGCGCTTCGGGCGAAAGGCCGTGAACTGGAAGTGACTGAGCCGGATGTCTTCGATAGCATGCGCGAGGAAGTTGCTCCCTCCGACCCGGCCGTCTTGTATCTGACCTCCGGCGCAACGGGCGAACCCAAGATGGGCCTCAGCAGCCACGCGGCGATCCTGGCGAACATCGATATGGCCCCGGTTGTTTTGCCGATCGGTCCGGACGATTCCACCGTCGTGTTTCTACCCTCCGCGCACATCGCCCAGCGAATTGTGCTGGAGTTCGTTCCGATGCTGATGGGCACGCCGGTGTGGTTCTCAGAGAGCTTAGCCAAGCTGCCATCTGAGCTCCGAAGCATACGGCCTACGTTCTTCCTGGCGCCGCCACGGGTCTGGGAGCGGATGTACGCCACCATTTGCAATGAGGCGGGAAAGCGCGCGGCGGTTGCGAAGAAGCTGTTCTATGGCGCGTTGGGACTTGGCATGGAAGCCCATCGCCTCGGATTGGCGGGCAAGCCCTTGCCAGGCTGGATGCAGACTGCGTTGAAGTTTGCGGACCGATTGGTCTTTTCCAAGGTCAAGGCCCGCTTAGGTGGCCGGCTTCGGATTGCCGCGTGCGGAGCCGCGCCGCTGGGTAAAGACCTCGGTGAGTTCTTCGCCGCTATCGGCATGCCCTTGGTGGAGGGCTTCGGGCTTACCGAAGCCGGTGTGCTGGCGCTCAATCCGCTTGATCGTCCCAAGCCCGGCAGCATCGGGACTTTACTTCCAGGCGTTGAGGCACGAATTGCGGAGGACGGCGAACTGCTGGTTCGCACGCCCTGCATCTTCATGGGCTATTACAAGGATGAAGCGGCCACGCGGTCCGTTCTAACGCCGGACGGCTGGTTTGCCACCGGCGACATCGCCGAAGTGGATCAGGAAGGGTACTACTACATCACGGGCCGCAAAAAGGAACTGATTGTCTCCTCAAACGGGAAGAAGATTTACCCGGCACGCATCGAGAATCTGTTCAAGATGGAGCCGATCGTCAACCAGATCCTGCTCATTGGCGACAAGCAGCCTTACCTGACAGCGTTGTTGACCCTCAACCTGAATCAGGTCCGTACGCTGAAGGGGATGGACGGGCTCGACGGCAAACCGGTTGCGGAGCAAATCGAGGCTCCAGCCGTCGCGACGGCGGTGCAGAGCGTCGTTGCCCGGGTGAATAAGCAACTCGCTGATTTTGAGCGCATCCGGCGATACCGCGTGCTCGATCGCGATTTCAGCATTGAGCATGGCGAACTGACTCCAACCATGAAGATTCGCCGCGCCCGCGTGCTTGAGAATCACCGCGCTACGATTAGTGAACTGTACCTGGGACGGGGTGAGGCGGTCTAGCAGGCTGCTGAAAAAGGCTCTCACAGCCTGAAGGCTGTGCCACGGGTGGCTGCTAACTTATTGATAACACGTGACACAGGCTTTAGCCTGTGAAGCATGCATGGCGCGGTTCATCGGTCAGTAATGATGCCGAAAAAAACAAAAAGGGAGCAGGCACTCGCCCACTCCCGTGTGTTCTAGAACGTTATCTTCGCTCCAAGCTGCACGTTGAATGGCGCGCCGACGCCGATTCCTGGTGCGCCATTGCCGACGTCCTGGGTTGACGTGATTTGTCCTAGCCCGCCGCTGGTAGCGGTGGTGTTAGGCCCGGAGAGGTTGACAGTATTGAAAAGATTAAACATCTCAGCTCGTAATTGCAGCGCAAGCCGCTCCTTGATCTGAAAGTTCTTGAAGATTGAGAAGTCCACCTGGCTCGTGCCGGGTCCGTAGTATTGATTGCGTCCCTGGTTGGAGTAGGTTCCCAGAGTTGGTACTGCGAACGCGGCTGGGTTAAACCAGTATCGGTAGCTTGCCGGGCTGTTTGCCGGAACGCCCTGGAAGGGATTGCTGACGACTTCGGCGCGATCGTTATTCTCGCCAGTCAGACTGCTATTTGTCCCCGAGCCAACGGTAAACGGCGTCCCCGAATTGAAGGTGAGCAGTGCGTTCAGTTGCCATCCGCCGAGCAGCGGCTTCCATTTCGAAGGATTCGGCAGCGCATAGCTGATATACGTCACAAATGTGTTACGAACATCAAAGTCGGAATTGCCGTAATCGCATCGCAAGCAATAGCTGTTCTGTGGAATAACGCCGCGTGCGCCTGACAGGTCGTCTTTCGCATGACCGTAGGTATAGTTCGCCTTGATATTCAGGCCGTGGTAGTTGACGGCGGTCAGTGAAACGATCAATCCGTTGTAGTAGCCGTTAGCCACCGATTCAACTTGATTGATGACGCCCAGCGTGGGGAACTGGCTGTAGTACGGTCGCGAAGATTGGACCTCTGGCGACCCTATGGGGATTTGATTGATATCCAGTGTTGTCGGCAAGTGCCTGCTCAGGCTTCCAATGTAACCGACCTCAAACACCAAAGATCGATTGATCTGGTATTGTGCATTCATGTTCATATTCTGGACATAGGCGGTTGTGAAGTTTTGGCTCACCGAAAAGGCGTTGTAAGGAGGCGGCGGAAATGCCGTACTCCCAAAAATGGGTACGCCGGTCTGAATATCAAGGGGAGTGCTGTTTGACAGCGTATAGATCGGCGCGATCCCACCGGGATTGGCTAGGATTCCCGTGGCTCCGCCATTGGGCGGGTGGTTATTGCCAAAGTAATTGACGTTAGGAACCTGGTAGAAGATCCCATATCCTCCGCGAATCACAAGCTTGCTCAAAGACCCTGGCTGGTAGGCAAAACCTAACCGCGGCCCGAAGTCCGTCCAGTCTCGCGGCCACAAGCTGGAGTTCACTCCGGCCGCCACGATGCCGCCTTGCCAGGGGATGAAGGTTGAAATGCGGTTCGTCGGGTCGTTGATCGGACTTTGATAGTTCCAATTCAACCCGATGTTCAAGGTAAGGTTGGGTGTGATTTTCCAACTGTCCTGAGCGAATCCCATCACATCATTCAGGTAATAGTTCCGCTGCAGGTCTCCCGAGGTGATCGCCGCCTGGTTGATCCCGACTCGCTGTGACAGAAAATCCGCAAGCGCGTTGATCGATCCCGCAACGGGAGAACTGCCGACGCCCCAGGTGTCGCTCGGGCTGGTGGTGGCAAATGGTCCCTGCGATCCGTCGTAGTTGAACTCGCCCGGGACGAGACTGTTATAGAAAACGTCCAGCCGCGAACGCCGGTACTGGCCTCCGAAACGGAATTCATGTTTGCCTTCCGTGTAAGTGAAGATCTGGTTCAATTGTCCGGTGGTATCAATGCGGCCTAATGGCGGCGTCTCACCCGTCGAATCGAAGCCACGGATATTCATGTTGGGAGCGTAAAACAGGCTCGGGTTCGTAACGCCGGTGTTGAATCCGAGCGCCACCATGTCGAAGCCGGCGGTGGCGTCGCCGAATACCTGCTTAAAGTAGTTCACCCCGGCCAATGTCTGGCTTACGAAATGTGGATTGATAACCGCATTGTAAACAAGGTTATAGTTCTGCATACGGCTAGGCGCGGTCTGGAAGTAATACGGCATTGCCGAACCCACATATTCGGTCTGGGCTCCCGTTCCGCCAAACCAGCGGAATGAGATATTGTTTTTTTCGTTGAAGATGTAGTCCACCTTCGCGATGCCATTGTAACTGTTCGAAATATTGTTGGCCGAGCTGACGTAGTTGTTCTGTGTGGCGGGACCGTTTAGGCTGTTGGCGGGCCAGAGATTGTTGAGCAGCGTTATAGCCAGAGGATTAATGGGCACTCCATCGCGCGCCATCACTTGCTGTGTTGTGGAGACCCAGGCGGCGGAAGGCGTGGTGCCGAGAGCGGTTTGACCCGCCACGTAGTTTTGCTGTTCGTATGTCATGAAGAAGAAAAACTTGTTCTTCAGGATGGGTCCGCCCAGCGATCCACCAGGCTGGCTGTTTCTCAATTCCGTCGTCGGAGAGCCGGGCGCCACGAACCAGTTCCGTGAAGCAAACACTTCGTTGCGGTTGAAGTAGTAGGCGGAGCCGTGGAACTGGTTGGTGCCTGACTTGATCACGAGGTTCAAAACCCCGCCGCCATTCCGTCCCTGCTCGGCACTACTCTGGCTCTGCATCGAGAACTCGTC
>JBAUOG010001193.1:0-4359 GCA_049579625.1 Bryobacteraceae bacterium | reverse complement strand
GCCGTTGGCCTCTGCCTCAGTCGCGTTCAACCGATAGCACCTGGGCTATCCTAACCTAAACTTCCCCCCGACTACCAAAACCTCATTTGGCCAACTTGGCGGCCTGCTTCCCTGCAGCCGCGTTTGGCGTCAGCCTACCCTTAGTTCCAACGCTCTTGCCGCCTCGCTTTCGCTTGTCCACCAGATCCTGCCAGAAAATCAGAATCGGACTGGCTACGAAAATCGAAGAATAAGTCCCAACGATAATACCAGCGACCAAGGCAAACGAAAAGCCACTCAACACTTGACCGCCAAACAGGAACAACGACAGGGCCGTCAACAGTGTCAGACCCGACGTCAGGATGGTCCTGCTCAACGTCTGATTAATACTTGTATTAACGATTTCCACGAACGACCCACGCTTCTGCAGCCGTATATTCTCTCGGATACGATCGAAGGTAACAATCGTATCGTTCATCGAATAACCCACTAGTGTGAGCAAAGCGGCGATGACCGTCAAGTCTATTTCTTTGTTAAACAGCGAAAAAAGACCAATCGTGATGATCGTGTCGTGAAACACCGCGATAACAGCGGCCACGCCGTAAATCCATTCGAAGCGGAAAGCGATGTAAATCAACATCGCCAACAACGCGTAGAGCACAACCCGCACCGCTTGCGACCGCAAGTCTGCACCGATCTTCGGCCCGACGATCTCCACACGTCTGATCCCGTACGGATCCACGTAACATTCCTGTTTGATGACCGTTAGAATGGCCGGTGTCACGCCCGTGACCTTCGATAACTCATCCAGATTTCGGATCAGACCCGATTGCTGCGTATCGTCACGGTAGAGAAGGATCGCTTTCGCGAGCGCCTGCAGTTGGTCTTCGCCCATCGGGATGCCGGCTCGCTGAATTGGATCGCGCAAACGATCAGCCAGCGCTGCCTGGCCGGTCGCATTGATGCCCGCCTTGTCGGTCTTCTGTCCGAAAGCGTCGTTCAAGGCAGCAATCATATCGCGGCGCACTACATCTAGCGCCCGCTCATCCCGCCCCTCCGTCGAGATTAGAACCTCTTGCGAGTTGGAAATCTCCTGCACTTCAATCCCGCCCGACACTTGCTTGCGGATCGCCGACCGGATCGCTTCCGCCGGAGGCCGCTTGATAAAATTCACTTCCATCAGAGCGCCGCCGGTAAAGTCGATGCCGTACCGCGGCCCGCCTTTTACAGCAAGACTGATCAACCCCGCCGCGGTCAGAATGAGCGACAGCGTGATGAACGGCCATTTCTTGCCAAGAAAATCAAAATTGGTTTGCTTGAAAATTTCCATTGAACTCTACAAGCCGGAATTTGTCTCATCCGAGCTTTCGAGTGGCTGCAAACCACCTTCTATCGGATATTGACACCGGCCATTCACAAAGTGTTCCCAAATTGCGCGTCGCGCCTGCTATTTCTTGCAGGCAATCCGCACCTTCTCTAGATAACCCAAATCCTCAAATGCTCAACGCCGTCACAGGCTCGGGCCGCGACAGCTCCCAGTCGAAAATCACCTTCGACACAAACACTGCTGTAAACAGGTTAGCGATTAGACCGATTACCAATGTGACCGCGAATCCCTTCACCGGGCCCGACCCGAACAGGAACAGAATCGCGCACGAGACAACTGTCGTCACGTGAGTATCGATGATGGTAAGCAGTGCTTTACTGAACCCGGCGTCCACCGCTGCGGGAATCGCCTTACCGGCCCGCAGTTCCTCGCGAATTCGCTCAAAAATAAGGACATTGCTGTCGACGGCCATGCCGATCGTCAGGATGACGCCGGCGATGCCGGGCAACGTCAGCACCGCATCAAAGTAGCTAAGAGCGGCCACCAAAATAATTGCGTTCAGAATTAGGGCCAGGGTGGCATTGATGCCGGCCTTCTTGTAATACACAAGCATCACAATCACTACCGCCAGCAGCCCCGCCGCTCCAGCGATAAACCCTTCGCGGATCGAATCGGCGCCTAACGACGGCCCTACGGTCCGCTCTTCCAGGTATACGATACTGGCAGGAAGCGATCCGGCCCGTAAGTTCAAGGCCAGGTCGGCAGCCTCCGCCTGATCCCGAGCGCCCGTGATCCGGCCGTTATCGCTGATTTGGCTCTGGATGGTCGGCGCACTCAGAACTTTTCCGTCAAGCACAATTGCCAGCCGGTTCCCTACGTTGGCGCCGGTGTAGCGCTCGAACCGGCGCGCAGCGTCCTGGCTCAGCACGAAGTTTGT
Source organism: Bryobacteraceae bacterium (assembly GCA_049579625.1). Lineage (GTDB taxonomy): Bacteria > Acidobacteriota > Terriglobia > Bryobacterales > Bryobacteraceae > CAJCIT01. The sequence goes on along the minus strand of JBAUOG010001193.1, from coordinate 2,116 downwards.
GTCCCAGCCGCCTGTGCCCTGCGCATCCTGGCTCGACCGCGCGTCCCGAATATCGGGCCCGCGCACCACGGGCGTCCTGGTGACCGAATACCACCCGCCGGACGATCGTCCACCTTGTGCGTCGCTCAAATCGCTGCCCACCAACTTGGTACCCGGCGTCATGACACCGCCCGTTTGCGCCAGCGCCGCCGCCTTTGTCGGGTAGGGACCGCCCTGGACCGCATAGAGCTCCAATACGGCCGCCGTCTGCAGAATTTGCTTAATGCGCGCCGGGTCATCGACGCCGGGCAATTGCACCAGCAGCTCCGCCTCGGCATCACCGCGGCGTTGCTGTACCGACGATTCAGAGAGTCCTAGCGCGTTGATCTTCTTCTCAATCGTGCTCCGCGTCTGCGACAGAATCTCCTGCCGCATCTGAATGGCGCTGCTCGGCTTTATCGTCAGCCGGTAGTCGTTGGCGTTCAAACCCGTCAATACCCATTGCGTGAACTGATCATTCACCAGCGACCGGAACTGGCCGGCCTGTGTCGACGGCACGCCCTTCACCAGAATCGCCGCCTTCCCGGCGTCCTGCAGGGTCTTCGCCTCTTGGACTTCCGTCTCGGCGACCGTCACTCCGGCCTTCTTCGCCTCTTCCTTCAGCCGGTCCGCTGCTGTACCCGCGTCGGCGTTGAAAGCGTCCTGCTCCTGGACCTGGATCACTAAGTGGCTGCCACCCCGCAGATCAAGGCCTAGCCGGATGTTCTTGTGCCAGTTGTCCACCAGCTCTGCTTTGTTCTTGGGGATGCCAATGATGCCATAGAGACAAACCAGCATCACTGCAACGATGATTAAAAACTTGACCTGTAGATTCCGTTTCATACCAACTGCGTGTTCTCTTGCTATTTCCGCCCACGCGGGCTTTTACTTCTTCGCCTCATCGGCCGTCACCAAACTCGCCACGGCGGTTCGAGACACCTGGATTTTCAAGTTGTCGGGCTTAACGCGAAGTATCAGAGTATCATCACTGTTCACGGCCACGATCGTACCGATGATTCCGCCCGTGGTCAGCACCGTCTGGCCGTTCTCCAGGGCCTTCAACATCGCCTGCTGCGCTTTCTTCTGCCGTTGAACCGGAAGAAAAATGAGGAAGTACGCGATACCGAACATAATCAGCAACGGCAGAACCGTGCCGAGCATCGAACTGGGGCCACCGGCCGCTTGCAGGTCTATCAGCGAATACTGCATAACCACCAATCTTATTAGCTTTCACGAACGTCCGGAGCAAACCCCAGCCGGCAAGCCGCAAATAACCCAGCTGGCCACGAAACTCAGGAGACTGGCGAGGGATAACTTCCAGAACCAACTCAACTACCCCGAATGAACGAGGTTGAATTCCACCGCCAGACTACAGCGATATGGCGAAACACTCGTGCTACCCAGGCTGTACTGCTTCCAACATCCTACCTCACGCGCGAGTCTCGGCGATCGAGTCAGACCGGATGGAGCGGAGAAAGCCGGGGAATTCTCCGCGCAGAATCGCTCCCCTGATCCCCCGCATGATGTCCAGGTAATAGCGGATGTTATGCAGTGTGGCCAGCGTCGAGAATAGAATCTCCTCCGCCATGAACAGATGACGAAGATACGCCCGCGAGAAATTGCGGCACGTATAACAAGGACAAGCGGCGTCCACCGGGCTGCCATCGTCCGCATACTGCGCCTGCTTGATCACCACCCTGCCGGTAGAGGTAAACAGGTATCCGTTCCGGGCGTTGCGAGTCGGCAGCACGCAGTCCATCATGTCAACGCCCTTCGCTACGTAATGCGGTAGTTCGTCCGGCATCCCTACCCCCATGACATAACGGGGCCGGTCCTTCGGCAACACCGGAATTGTCGCCGCCGTCATCTCCTGGCTCAGGTCGCGCGGCTCACCCACTGAGAGCCCGCCAATCGCATAGCCAGGCGCATCCAACTCTAGGAGTGCCTCCGCACATGCTTTGCGGAGATCCGGAAACATAGAGCCCTGAACAATCGGGAACAGCGCGCAGTGGAGGCCCTTCTCCCGCCTAAGATAGTGCGCATAACCGGCCTTCGCCCAGCGGATCGTCCGCTTCATCGACTCGAGAGCCTTCTCATG
>JBAUOG010001192.1:0-2161 GCA_049579625.1 Bryobacteraceae bacterium | reverse complement strand
TATGTGGGCTCTGCCAACTTTCGCGGCCCTTAGTCAAGAGCCACCGCATGTCTGATTTCGAAGAGGTGACTTCAAGTCGTGCATCGCCCGGAGCCCTGGACGCCCTATCTTCGTCGTCTGTCCGAGTCGCGGTAGGGATATCAGTTGCCCGATACCCCCCGCACAGATCCCCACGAGCGGAACTACCGCATGAGGCTCCTATCTTGGATGTGTGGCGCTAAAGCGGACGCCAGGATAGGGGTGGAGTACACGCGGGACCGGCAGCCATCGTGCCTCCAGTCGTCGCATTCGCGCCCAGTTCAGATGATGCTTTTGGCCACGGCGGATTAATACTTGCCGCCACAGCCGTGTCACCCGAAAGCGGAACACGCGGAGACTATCCGTGTTGTCAGGTACCGCATGGTAGTTGAAGTATCCCTGCACCACCGACTTGAGCCACTTTCCGGTTTGCGCAATCGGGTCATGCATGCGGACTTGGAGTTCCTTCTTGATTTCTTCAAGCTTGGCTCGCATCCGTTTGCCGATCGTTTTGCGCTTCACCACAAAATACCCTTTTCTGTTCTTCCCGCTGATGTGCGTGAATCCCAGAAAATCGAATGTTTCAGGTTTGCCTTCTCCTCTTCGTAGCCGGCTCAGTTCGGCAAATCGCCCGAACTCAATCCGGCGCGTTTTGTCTGGGTTCAGCTCCAATCCAAACTTTCTTAACCGGTTTTGGAAATCAACTAAGAACCGGTCAGCATCAGCTTTATGTTGGAAACCGAGCACATTGTCGTCAGCGAATCTAACGACCATGACTTCACCTTGCGCACACTTCTGTCGCCAGGCTTCTACCCATAGGTCGAATACATAATGCAGATAGATATTGGCAAGGAGCGGCGAAATCACCGAACCCTGCGGAGTACCTAACCCGGTATCCTTCCATTCGCCTTCATCCATTACTCCGGCGTTTAACCATTTCTGGATCAGCCGGAGGATACGAGTGTCGGCAACGCGATGCTGGATAAATTTGAGCAGCCATTCTCGCGACAAATTGTCGAAAAAGCCTCGAATATCTGCGTCCAGCACCCAGCTCACTTTCTTCCGCGAGATCCCGACACTTAAGGCATCCAGCGCTTGATGCTGGCTACGCCCTGGCCTGAATCCGTAGGAGAAGCCCCGAAAGTCCTCCTCATAAATCTGATTGAGGATCGTGACCACAGCGTGCTGGACGACTTTGTCCTCCAGTGCCGCAATCCCCAATGGGCGAAGTCGCCCATCGGGCTTCGGAATATAGACTCTCCTTGATGGTTGCGCTTGATAAGCGCCGCGGTGAATCCGGCCATGTAAATCGACAATCCGATCTTCCAGGCCGATTTCATACTCTTTCCAAGTGACACCGTCCACGCCCGAAGCAGCTTTTCGCTTGAGAGCGTAAAAGCTATCCCGGAGCAGTCCGGTCGTCAGATGGTGGAGCAAAGCCGTGAACTTTAGCTCCTTCCTGTCCTTTGCTGCCCTGCGCACACCCGCCAATCCCAGGGATACGCGGGTCTCGCTCTGTGTCGAGGGCGTGCTGGATTGATGAGTGTTCTCCTTGATCAGCGGTCTTCTCTCCTCACCCTCCGCCGATGGTTTCCCATCTTTGTTCAGGCGATTCATCGGTACTGCTCCGCTGTCCGACTCCTCAGAGACGTGCATGTGGGTCGTACGGCCTTGGCCTTCTCCCACCGGCCTGTTGTAAACATCACTCCAGGCACCTCCGAGGTCTCCCGGTTCTCGTGCATGAAGTTTCTAAACGTGCCTGGGGTCTACGACTACGCAGGACCGACCCGGAACTCGCATTAGCGCTCCTGGCCATGTTGCCTTCCGCTTTGACGACAGCGTCGGCATCCCGATTGCAATTTTTCGAAGCTCGATACCCGGCCCATCTATGCCCCTGTTTACGCTTCGTCGTGTGCCTCGCGGCACACCACGCAAAACTCGGGGCCGAGTGGTTTGCTATTCCTTTCTCGTAAGGCTCTTTCATCCTCTACTCCATGCCGGTTTATCCCGGCGCACCGCCAACATTCTTTTTTCAACCGACGGCCAAGGCCGCATCTATTCGCTCGCTCCCGATCGCAAAACTACTCTATTTGCGGAGCTAGGTGATGCCGAAGCAGTGCGGTTGGTAAAGCGTGGGAGTGAC
>JBAUOG010001191.1:0-12703 GCA_049579625.1 Bryobacteraceae bacterium | reverse complement strand
CGAAGCTGGTATCCGGCCCTCGTTTAATATGATCTTTGGTTTCCCTGGCGAGGGCGAACCGGAGCGGCGCGAATCCATCAAGCTCATTATGGACATCTGCCGCAACTACCCCGGCGCGGAGTTCTGGACGAACATATTCACTCCGTATCCGGGCGCCCCAATCATGAATCGCGCGTTCGAACTCGGCATTGAGGTCCCTTCAACGCTGGAGGGATGGGTGGATTTCTTTCCGCGCTACACAGTGCTTCCTTGGCTCAAAGGCAAGAGACACCGGGAGCTACAGACGATGCGCGACTACCTGCGCATAGCTTTCAATCGAAAACCGATTGGAGTTAGTCACAAGCATCCGGTAAACCAGGTCATCCACAACCTGATCAGCTATCCCGCCCGTGTCCGGCTTGACCACGACGTTTACTCATTTCCGATAGAGCTGTGGCTGAAGAACGCCGCCAATCGCTACTTTGAGCCACCGAAGGCGAAGGTGGACGCACATCAACTGGAAGCCGAGGTCGTGTCTTGTTGAACTCGCAATCCAGAAAAGTTGTGCTGTTTCTGCCGCCCTATGCGGGTCCGGTGTTTGGGCCGCCGCTGGGATTGCTGGCTTTGGCCGGCGCCATTCGGCAGGCGGGGTTCGAGCCATGCGTCATTGACGGAGCTCTGGATCGAGACTTCCGCCGCACGGTGCTGCGCGAAGTAGAAGAATGCCTGTGTTTCGGGGTCTCCCTCCTCACTGGCCCCATGATTCTGGACAGTATTGAAATGAGCCGAGCCGTTCGTGCGCTTCGGCTGGATCTGACGATTCTTTTCGGTGGCTGGCACCCCAGCCTGGTCAGCGCTCAGACCCTGCTGGAGGACTCTGTTGACGCAGTCGTCCGCCACCAGGGCGAGAAGACTCTGGTTGAAATTCTGCAACGGCTGGAAGGCCGACAGAGCCTGGACCTGGTTGCCGGCTGCTGGTTCAAGCGGGACGGACGCATCGTCATGAATCCGGACCGTGCCGCCACACCGCTTTCAGAACTCCCGATTCCTGCCTATGACTTGGTCGATTTCGACGCCTACGAACGTGTAGGAGGCGTGCGCAAGTTGCCGTACGCTACCAGCATCGGTTGCCCATACGCCTGCAACTATTGCACGGACATGGTGTTCTACAACCGTCGCTTCAATCCATATGATACGGACCAGGTTGTTTCGGAACTGGCGGACCTGGTTCAGCGGCACCGTCTCACGGAAGTTGCGTTGGTCGATTCAAACTTCCTTGTGGACGTGCGACGCGCGCTGGCAATTGCTGAAGGAATTCTGCGGTCTGGGACACGATTTCGGTGGACGTTTCAGGCATCCACCGATCTCTTATGCCGGATGCCCGATGAACATGTGAAAACAATGGCCCGCAGCGGCGTAAGCCACATCGGCTTTGGAACCGAATCTGGATCGTCGGAAGTGCTGCGGATGATGAACAAACAGCACGAGCACATCCGCGATATGTATGAGGCGGCTCGAAAGTGCAAAGAGGCTGGCATCCGCGTCACGTACAACCTGATCTTTGGCTATCCGGGCGAAGAAGAGCGACATCGCAGAGAAACCTTGCGCATCATGGCCGATATCGCCGCGCGGTTTGACAATGTTAGCTTTTCGCCAAACATCTTCACGCCATACCCCGGCATACCAGTGTGGCCTCAGCTTCGCAGTCTGGGGCTCGAAGAGCCCGGCACGCTCGCAGCCTGGGCCGATGTTGATTTGGGCAGCACGCGCCTGCCGTGGTTACAGGGCAAGCCGTATCAGAGGCTCCAGCGAAGCATCTCTTATTTCCTCTTAGACAACCAGATCAACAAGAAGCGCCGCAAAGCACGCTCGCCGCTGCTGCGTTCGCTGTTGCTGCTGGTGCGGAAGCCTGTCCACTGGCGCCTGAAGCACTTCCGCTTTGACTATCCGCTGGAATTGTGGCTGGGCGTTGTGCAGCAATGGCTCATCGTGCGGCGATCCCTACTTACGGGCCAGCCGCTCAGCCATGAGCTGGCAAAGGCGCGGTGAAGCAATGGGCGATGTTCTCCTGACTCACAGCAACCACGTCTACTCTGACCGGAAACAAACCGAAAAAATGCAGCCGTATCCGCCGCTGCAAACGCTGCTGGTTGCGGCAGTACTCCGAGCGCACGAGATCGATGTTGCCCTCTTTGATCCGGCTCTCGTTCCGCCCGACGAAGGATTCGTTTCGGCCTTGGAGCGAAACCGTCCGGATTACGTTCTTGTCTGCGAGGACGATTTCAACTTTCTCTCCAAGATGTGCCTGTTGCGGAATCGCGAGCTTGCTTTTCGGATGGCGGCACGGGCCCGCGAACGTGGCATCCCGGTATATGCGCATGGCGCCGACGCTTCGGATCATGTTCGGGACTATCTTGCCGCCGGCTTTGACGCAGTCATGATCGGCGAGGTAGAAACCACGGCTGTGGAAGTGGCGCAAGGAAGGCCGCTAGCGGAAACTCGGGGCCTGGCGTATGGACGCTCAGATTCGCCGGGATACAGCGCGCTGCGCGAGCCGCGGGCGTCGCTCGACTCTCTGCCGCTGCCGGCCTGGGACTTGGTTGAAATGGACCGGTACCGCCGGGCGTGGATTCGGGCGCACGGGTATTTTTCACTTAACATCAATGCGAGCCGCGGCTGTCCCTTTCGTTGCAACTGGTGTTCCAAGCCAATCTACGGACACAGCTACCGAGTGCGCTCAGCCCGCTCCGTCGCCACCGAAATGTTACACCTGAAGCGCACGTACGCGCCGGACCACATCTGGTTCACTGACGACATCTTCGCTCTATCGGGGAAGTGGACGAACGAGTTTGCGGTAGCGGTTCAGGAGATGGACGCGCAAATTCCATTCAAAATGCAATCGAGGTGCGACCTGATGACGCGCGCAACGGTAGGTGCCTTGCGCGATGCGGGATGTGCTGAGGTCTGGATTGGCGCGGAGTCAGGCGCTCAGTCCGTTCTGGACGCGATGGATAAAGCGGCCCGCGTGGAGCAAATCTACGAAGCGCGCGAGAACCTGCGGCGGCACGGCATTCGAACCTGCTTCTTCCTTCAGTTTGGGTATCCAGGCGAAACATGGACGGAAATCGAGCAGACCATCCGCATGGTTCGCGAGACGGCCCCGGACGATGTAGGCGTATCCATTTCTTACCCCTTGCCGGGAACGAAATTTTACGACCTGGTTTCGAGCCAGTTAGGAACCAAGAAAAACTGGTCCGAAAGTAATGACCTCTCGATGATGTTTCACGGGAACTATTCAAGCGAGTTCTATCGCGCTTTGTCTGAAGCTGTACATCTGCAAGTACGAGGAGGCGACGGACTCAGTACGGCGTGGGATCGCGTGGCCGAATTGAGGGAGGCGGTCCGTTGACCCTGCTTCTCACACACGGCTACTTTCTCGCTGAAGATGCGAAGGAACAGCGCATCATGAAGCCGTACGCCCCGCTGGGAATCCTGTCGCTGTCGTCCCATCTCCGGAGTAAAGGCTTCGCTGTGGAGATCTATGATTCAACTTTCGGGACTTGCGAAGAGCTCTTTCAGATCCTCGATTCCGGACCACCCGCTGCCATTGGAATCTATGGCAACTTAATGACTCGGCGAAATGTGCTGGCGATTGCTGCGCGTGCCAAAGCCTCTGGCTGGACCGTTATCCTCGGTGGTCCGGAGCCTTCTAATTATGCCGCCGAGTATCTGGCCAACGGCGCGGATGTGATTGTCGCGGGCGAAGGTGAGCACGCGATGGAGCGCCTGCTGGCGGGTGGGATTCAACGCTCGGCTTGGGCGGACATTCCCGGGCTGGTGTTTGCCTCGAAAGACGGATCCATTGTGCGTACCGGACCGGCGTTGTTGATATCGGACCTGGATGCGCAACCATGGCCGGACCGCGAACGCGTCGACATTGGACGTTACTTGCGCGTCTGGCGCGAGCATCACGGCGCTGGTTCGGTCTCCGTAATTACCGCCCGGGGCTGTCCATATCACTGCAATTGGTGCAGTCACTCCGTTTACGGAAAATCCCACCGGCGGCGCTCGCCTGCGTCCGTGGTGGATGAAGTTCAGTGGATTGTCGAGCGATACGCCCCGGAGATGCTATGGTTCGCGGATGACGTGTTTACGATTAACCATGAATGGATCGCGCAATATGCAGCGGAGATTCATCGCCGCGGCTTGCATGTACCGTTTGAGTGCATCACGCGCGCCGATCGCTTCAATCCTAGGATGGCGGAGACGTTGGCGGGCTTAGGCTGTTACCGGGTCTGGATCGGCTCGGAAAGCGGATCGCAGCGGATCCTGGATGCCATGCGGCGCGGCGTGAAGGTCGAACAGGTCCGGCAGGCGGTTGAGCTATGCCGCACACACGGGATTCAGAGCGGCATGTTCCTGATGTGGGGCTATGAAGGAGAGGAGATGAGCGATGTGGAGGCAACCGTCGACCATGTCAAACAGTGCCGGCCCGACGTTTTCTTCACGACGGTGTCATACCCGATCAAAGGAACCCCGTACTTCGAGCGAGTGGAGCAGAAGCTTGTAAATCTGCGGCCCTGGCAGGAGTCTACGGATCGCGAGCTGATGATAAAAGGCCGCCATTCGCGCAAGTTCTACCAGCACGCGGACGAATTATTGAAGCAGACTATGGCCGTGCCGCCCGATACTACCGGGATCGAAATCGCGCGCCAGGCTCTGTGGCAGACATCGCAGGAAGCAGAGGCATAGCCTGTATGGCGGCGGCCTCTTTCGATTTGATAGCGGCGGATTATGACGAACTCTGGACCCGTTCGCACGCAGGCCAGGCACAGAGAGCAGCCGTATGGCGCCACATCAGGCCACTCTTTCGCGAGGGCGATCGTGTGTTGGATCTGGGCTGCGGAACGGGCGAAGACGCGGTGCATCTCACTGAGCGAGGGATTTCCATTCAGGCCATTGACAGTTCGCTCCCGATGGTTCAGATTGCGCGCAGCCGCGGAGTAAGAGTGAGGCATTTGGCGTTACAGAATCTGGATCAAGTCACGGGCGTCTACGAGGGTGCAATTTCAAACTTCGGAGCACTCAATTGCGTCGAGTGCCTTGCGCCAGTAAGTGAGTCGCTTGCCCGGCTGATCCGTCCTGGCGGCTATGTTGCGCTCTGCACAATGGGGCGATTTTGCGGATGGGAGACCGCGTGGTACGCGCTGCAAGGCAAGCTAAACAAGGCCCGTCGCCGATGGAGCGGCCGCAGCTTTTCCAATTCGCTCGGCACATGGGTCCACTATCCGTCCCGGAATCAGCTCCGTGACGGATTTGAGCCACACTTTGAACTGGTTGCATGGCATGGTATCGGCGTGGCTGTTCCACCTTCCTTTGTGAAGGGTATCCCCGCGCCGATCACGGGTTCTCTGGCGGTGGTCGACGACTACGTGGCGCACTGGCCCGGTCTGCGGGCCTTGTCTGACCACCGGCTGGCCGTGTTGGTTCGAAGGTGAATATGGAATCGGCGCAACGAATTCAGTTTCTACGAGAGTACGGAACAGTTCGGCACGCAGAGGGACGCGGCTCCGACGACCCGGCTTATTATTTGGCCCTTCCCTATCGAGACCTCAGCGGACAGAACGATCAGCAGTGGCGAATTCGGGCCCGTAGCTTTCGTTACCTGGAGCGGGTAGTCTTACCACCATTGGAGCGAAGCGCTGAACGGCCCTTGGACATTCTCGATCTGGGTGCCGGGAACTGCTGGATGTCCTACCGTTTGGCGCTTCGCAAACATCGCCCGGTTGCGCTCGACATTTTTTCGGATCAACGCGACGGTCTAGGCGCCGTGCGGCATTATCCTGTCGGATTCCCGGCGCTTGAAGCGCAGTTCGACCAACTGCCTTTTCGCCCGGCAGCGTTTGATCTGGCCATTTTCAACGCTTCCGTGCACTACTCGACGGACCTTCACCAAACGCTACGACAGTCGGTCGAGTGCCTGCGGCCGGGGGGCCGGCTCCTCATTGTGGATTCGCCCATCTACGCGCGTCCAGAGCATGGCGAGCGAATGAAAGCGGAGCGCCTGGATCGTTTTGAGAAGCTGTACGGCTTCCGTTCCGATGCGCTGCACAGCCGTGAATATCTAGACTGGCCGCTGCTTGATGAGTTATCGCGAGACCTTGGTATCCGGTGGCACGTTCACCGTGTCTGGTACGGCTGGCGCTGGTGGTTCCGTCCTTTCAAAGCCCGCCTGCAAAACCGTCGGCCGCCTTCGCAGTTCTGGATTCTGGAAGGGGAGTTGCAGCAGTCATGATCATCCTGCTGCATCCCCGCACCGCCAAGCCCAAGAACCGCCGCTTCCCGCTGCCGATACTCGCAATGGCCGCCGTCCTGGAGGGAAAAGAACGTTACACGATTGTGGACGGCAATCTCGACCAGCAGCCCGACCGCACCTTGGACCAGATCATGGCTCAAACCGGAGCTGAACTCCTGGCCGTCTCCGTGATGCCCGGGCCGCAGATGGCCGCCGCCATTCCGCTCTGCAAAGCATTCCGAAAGAGATATCCGAAAGTCCCGATCGTCTGGGGCGGTTACTTTGCTTCGTTATATCCGGACGCCGCACTCAATGCGGACTACGTGGACTTCGTTGTCAGAGGCCAAGGCGAGCAGACGTTTCTCGAGCTGATTTCCTGTTTGCGGGGCGACAACAGATATGCCGGAATAAGCGGCCTGTCGTTCACGGATGCCTTCGGACTACATGTCCATAACTCGGACCGCCCATTGCATTCGCCAAACGACTTCCCCTGGCTGCCCTATCATCGTCTGGCTTCGCCGGAAAAATACGTCTTGCCTACCTTCCTCGGGCGTCGTACCGCAGTGCACCAAGCCAGCATTGGATGTCCCTACCGCTGCAAGTTTTGCGGCGTCGTGCCACTGTACGATGGCCGGCAAAAGACCGAGGACCCGGAACGAACTGCCGCCGTGCTTACTTATCTGAAGAGGCAATACAACATCGATGCCGTCCAGTTTTACGACAACAACTTTTTCTTGAACGAAAGCCACACGCATGCACAAGCCGAGCATTTCATCCCCCTCGGCTTGCGATGGTGGGCGGAGGGGCGAATTGACGCGCTGCTTCGCTGTGGCGACGACACGCTTCGGGCATTACGGCGAGCCGGAGCCACGATGATCTTTTTTGGTGCGGAGTCAGGTTCTGATCAAGTTCTCAAGAAGATGAACAAGCGCATCACGGCCGATCAGACGCTTGCGCTCGCCTCACGCATTCGCAACTTCGGTATTGTTCCGGAGTTCTCGTTCGTCGTAGGCGATCCAGCGGACCCCGAAGGCGACACGCGCCAGACCATCCAGTTCGTGCGCAAAATCAAACGGCTGAACCCCGATGCGGAGATTATTATTCAGCACTACATCCCAACGCCCCATCCCGACGGCATGTATGGGCAGGTGGATACCAAAATCGAGTTTCCGCGAACCCCTGAGGAATGGGCGAGTGAACGCTGGTTCAACTTCACTATCCGGCAAGACCCGCACCTCCCCTGGCTGCCGGTCCGCGTAAAACAGCAGATCGACAACTTCGAACTGGTCATTAATTCGCGCTGGCCCACCATCCAGGACATCCGATTGCCTCGGTGGGGGCGCGCCATGCTGCAATCGCTTAGCGCCTGGAGATACGCAGCAGGTATCTACGCTTATCCGTTTGAGCTGCAGTGGGCGCAACGGTTCGTGGAGTTGCGAAAGCCGAGCTGGGAGAGCCTCTGACATGCTCACCGTGCCGGCTCTCGAAGGACATCGGATCTGGTCATCGACATATGACGCGAGCCCGAACGCGCTACTCGCGCTGGACATGCGGATGGTCGCTGAGCGCCTGGGGCCGCTCCAGGGCTTGCGCGTGGTTGATATCGGCTGCGGAACTGGGCGCTGGACGGCCTACGCCTGCGAGCAGGGCGCAATGGCAATCGGAGTGGATGCGTGCGATGAGATGCTTCGAGCCGCCGCCCGGAAGCCTTCGATCGCGCACAGGCTTATTCTTGCGGAGGCTTCGAATTTGCCGGTTCGCAATTCTGCGGCCGACCTGACCCTGTGCTCGTTCGCTTTTAGCTACTTCTCCAACCCAACGCTGGCCCTTTCCGAAATGAGCCGCATCACGCGACCGGGCGGCCGCTTGGTCGTTAGCGACCTCCATCGGGCCGCGCTTCAGGCGGGATGGAAGCGGACGTTTCGATTTGGCGATGAGGTATACGAGCTGGAGCATTTTAGCCACTCAACCCGACGGCTCAAATCGGCTGCAAAGCACCTGGGCCTCCAACTCGATTGGGAGATCTCCGCTTGCCTTGGCCAACCCGAACTGGCGATCTTCCAGCACGCCGGTAAGGAAGAACTATTTGAAAAGGCCAGCCGCGTATCCGCCCTGCGCGCTCTGAGCTGGACTCGGCCATGAAACTGATCGGCGCACAAGTCGCCAAGAGCTCTGCAGAAGTCGCACGAGAGGATGTTTACATCAGTCGTGGACGGATCGTGCCGTTTGCGAATACTGGCAAGCGCGCCGTCGAGATCGACCTGTCCGGTTGCCTGCTGCTTCCCGGTCTGATCAACGGCCACGATCATTTGGAGTTCAACCTGTTTCCGCGACTCGATTCCGGTTTTCACGCGAACTACGTGGATTGGGCGGCCAGCGTTTTTCATCCTAATCAGGAACCGATCCGAAGCCACTTGCGGCTTCCCAAACACGTCCGACTGCGATGGGGCGGTCTGAAGAACCTGTTAAGCGGCGTAACCACGGTTTCGCACCACAACCCATACGATCCAGTCTTCGCGGCCGAATTCCCGGTTCGGGTGGCCCGGCGATTTGGGTGGGCGCACTCCATTCAGTTCGCGCCCGATTTTGAAACACGTTGCCGTGACACACCACCAGATTGGCCGTTCCTGATACATGCTGGGGAAGGTACGGACGATTTTGCGCACAACGAGATCGGCCGCTTGCACCGGAGAGGCGTGCTCTGCGAAAGAACTGTTTTGATTCACGCCGTGGCACTCGAAAAACAAACCCTCGAGATGCTCCGTCAAACGGGTGCAGGCGTGGTCTGGTGCCCAAGCTCGAACCTGCAAACCATCGCTCAAACACTGGGACCCAAGGTTCTGACCTCCGGATTACCGATTGCGCTTGGGACCGACTCGGCTTTAACCGCTCTGGGTGATCTGATCGACGAGTTTTCCGTGGTGAAGCGCCTCGGCCACGTCACCGACAGTGACGTTTATGAGATGGTGACCTCCGTACCCGCACAGTTATTGCGCCTTCGCAATGGGGAGGGAGAGATTCGCATGGGCGGCGTGGCCGACCTGCTGGCTGTTTTCTATAACCAGTCTTCGCCCGCCTCTGCCCTCGATCAGTTGCGCCCGCAACTAGTCATCGTAGGCGGCAAAGTCAAGCTAGTGGCTGCCCGCTTCGCCGAACGGCTACCTGCGAGCATCACCGCGCCGCTCGAGCGTATCTGCCTTGAGGGCCGGGGTGAATATCTGGTGGATGCGCCCGTCGCGGAACTGCTGGCGATTAGTAGACGCTTTCTTCTTGAAGGCATCGCGCTCGCCGGTCGGAGGGTTGCCGCGTGAACGCTCGGTTCGATCGCTTGCCCATCCTCATCCTCTATCCTCACAACCGTTGTAACTGCCGCTGCGTCATGTGCGATATCTGGAAGACCGACCAGGTGAAAGAGATCAGCGCGAACGACTTGGATCGGCACTTGGCGGACATGGAACGCCTGCGTGTCGAGTGGGTGGTGTTCTCCGGCGGCGAACCATTGATGCACTCCGATCTATTCCGGTTGGCGAAGCTGTTGCGTGCCCGAAGTATTCGAACCACGCTTTTGTCCACCGGCCTTCTCGTCAAGCGCCATGCCAGTCAGATTGTGAATCACTTAGACGATGTTGTGATTTCGCTTGATGGGCCGCCGGAGATCCACGACAACGTGCGCCGCGTTCCCGGCGCGTTTACTTCACTACGTGCCGGGGTGAACGCACTATTCGAATGCGATCCTAGCTTCCCTGTAAGCCTCCGGTGTACGGTGCAAAAACTGAATTGTTCACGATTGTGCCAAACCGCGCGCACTGCGAGAGGACTCGGCGTGCGCAGTATCTCCTTCCTCGCAGCGGATGTCACCTCCTCCGGCTTCAATCGAGCCGAGCCATGGCCCATCCTCAAACAGGACGAGGTTTCCGTCACCATTTCTGAACTGCCATCGCTTGATGCAGAGATCGAAGCACTGATTCAGGAGGAAGACTGCGGCGGCTTTGTCTTGGAATCCCCTGAGAAGCTGCGACGAATCGCTGACCGATTTCGTGCTCGCATCGGCTTAGCACAGCCAGTAGCGCCTCTCTGCAATGCGCCTTGGGTTTCCGCCGTTGTCGAGGCGGACGGAACCGTGCGGCCGTGCTTCTTTCATGCTGCTGTTGGCAGTATCGCAAACGGAGACTCTTTGCTGCAGGTTCTGAATGGCGATCGGGCCACAGCATTCCGTCACAATCTCGACGTAGCCAGTAATCCGACATGCCGACAGTGTGTCTGTTCCTTGCACCGGAAAATGTAAGTCTGGATCTCTTGCATTTTTTTTTGCCGCGCGGGCATTCGTCGAGCTTTGAAGCGCGTCTCGATTAATGATCATTGCCTTCTACGGTGTTTCGCGGGAACGTCACCTCACCGGGATTTTGTTGAGGAGTACATATAGCGACGAGGCCCACCGAAAGCCGGATCCTCCCTGCCATTCAATCGCATCGTTGCTATGGCCTTCTACAAATCTTTCGACGAACGCGCGCGTTGCCACCGCGGCCATCGTGCGGATTAGAGTTGCTGCGGCGCAGGAATGGGGGCCCAGGCCGAACGCGACGTGGCCTGAGGTGCGGCGCGTCACGTCGAGGTGATTCGGAACAGGAAATTGTTCTGGATCGCGGTTGGCGGACGCCAGCATGAGAATCACATGTCCCCCCTGTTCAACTAAGGTAGCTCCTAGGGTCAGTTCTGCAGCGGCGTAACGTGAGACCTTCTGGGCAATACCGGCGTAGCGGAGCAGTTCCTCGATTGCTCTCGGCATCAGATCCGCCTCATTACGCAGTCGAGCAAGCTCCGAAGGATGGCGCAACAGCGCAAGCCATGCATTTGCCAGGAAGCAGGGCAAGGTCTGCGAGAGGGCGACGAACGCCGGGCCGCTCATAGGTATTGCGCTGTTCTGCAGACGTTTCTTTAGCTCTGTGTTTGCCGCCACCATTTCACGTTGGTGAGCGGGGTTAGAAGGGTCCGCCGTAGCCAAGGATACCTTCGCCGCAAGGCTCTCTAAGCGTTCACTGTCGGCAGGATCGGCTCCAGTCACGATTGTGGCAGCGCTAAGAGACCACGGGCGCGCAAATTCCTGGACGATATCGACCCGTCGGCTACCAGGTAGACGGTCGATTAAGGCGAACGCTATGGGCTCGACTTGCGCTTGCCACCGGGCAAGGTTCGATGCAGAGAGCACGGCCAGAGTCTCTGAGCGAATCTGCTGCTGCCGGCTTGCGTTGCTAATCTCAGGCAGATCTTTACCCCCGCCGCGCCCCATCCGTAGTGCGGGTTCCCGAAACGCGGCGAGCACTTCCGCGTACCGGCTCAACACCCAGGCTTCTGTTTCCGGATCACGATACGCCTCCACAGGCGGCGGCGGTGAGAGCGGGTCCAGATGATCTTTGTTGATCGGGCCGTTCATTGAGGATCCGCCAACATTTTCCTAAGGGACTCGCATTTTCTATAAGGGACTTGCATCCGAACCCAGCATACTTGCCGCACCATTGTTCAAGGCCGGCACTACGGTCTGATGCGGGGGCAGCCCTCCGCGAGATACTGTGGCCGCAAGCAAATAGATGGGACCGGCGCTGGAATCTATCTCAAAACGCAACTGACCGCCGGATCGTTCGTTCAGTTTAATAGCATCTCCCAGCAAGCCGGTTGCAGAGACCAGATCCTGTCTCTCGCATTCGATTGTCCGGTGGCCAAGCGGTTGATCGGTCCAAACGATGAGCATCGTATCCGTCGATCCGTCGAACCGCATGGCGTGGATCCCCGCCGGCGCCTCATGGATCATGCCGGCGTATTTGCGGCCGCTCACAGCGCTCATCAAAGTGCGCACGGCGTTCATCGCGGGCTTCTCATTGCCACTAGAGTCGAGCAGACCATAGTTCTGTTCCGGATTCGTTGCGTTGGCCCCGTCGTCACGCAGGTCGTACCAAACTGCCAACGGCAATCCCACCGCCCAAACGGTCAATATTTCGCGGACTGCGAGGGCCGCTTGGAGCTGGCGGGACGCCGCACTGTGACCGTCCGAATGAGCGTCTTTGAGGACATCTGTCGAAGAGTATCCCCATTCCGTATCCCAGATCTCGACATTTACGCCAAGCGCGTGAGTCGCCCAGTCGCGAAGCATCGCTAACTGGGTCGCGATGCTTTCCGGTCCCGTCTTGGGATATGGGTGAATGCCAACCGCCGTCAAACCCACCGTTAGTCTCGGATCCACCGCCCTACTCAAGAAAGCCTGATCAATCCCAGAGACCCCGCCAGTTGACACCTTGGCGGAAGGATCCGCACCGCGGATCGCCGCAACGGCTTCCCGTAGCAGAGTCGCGTATTCCGAGGCATCTGGAGCCGGGTCCCAGAATTGGCTGGTATTCGGTTCATTCCAGATTTCATACCCAACGTTCCGGCCTTTGA
>JBAUOG010001190.1:0-3499 GCA_049579625.1 Bryobacteraceae bacterium | reverse complement strand
GCCGTTAATCACGACCTGCTGCTCCGGCAGGAGTTCTTGAAGCGTCAGGAAAGGCGGATGCAAGCGGGACAGCTCGACAAAGTCGGGCCAGATACGGTCGTTGAACACGTCCTGCTCGAGCGCTTTCAGGGTGTATGCGTTGGCGTAGACCATCGCGCCCGGATCAATCAAGCCGTAGACGTTCTCGATGAACACCGGCAGCGAAGCGATGTGGTCGGCGTGAGAGTGGGTTAGGAAGATGTGGTGGACCTGAGCCTGCTGCTCAGGCATGCCCCAAAAGCCGAGACTGCCGGCGTCAATTGCAGTCGTGTCGTTAATCAGATATGAGGACGCATATTGGACCAGCGACCCATGGGCACTGCTAAGGAGCTTAACTCGCATGTTCGATTTTAAAGAGGTGGAACTGCCAGTTTGGCATATCGAGGTAAAGTCCGCTACTAAAGAGCTCGCTACCGCTCCGCTGGTAGCGAGCGTCGCTAAGCAGGTCTCGAAGCGTGATGCCGTGCTCGCAAAGGGCAGGAAAGGGGAGTTTCACGTAACACTGGCTCCGGTGATCCGAGAAGTTGACGGCGGCGAGGGCTTCCAACTCGCCGTTCGAGGACCAGCCGAAACACAGGAAGCAGTTGTTGGTCCAGTTTCCATCCCAGGCGGGCGCCGCTTCAAGCAGTGTCCAATCATCGGGCCAGGAATCGAGCTTCAGGCACTCCAGCAGCCGTGTGTAGAAGGCGAATAAGCCGGGGTTGGCCGGCTCCGGATAGCGGCGGCGCAAATGGATGGAGGGCTTGATCCGCACGCCCCGAAGCTGCCCGGCGTGGAAGAAGCGGAGACCGGGAGTGAAGTACGTGATGACAGCAGCGGCCTTGTGCGCTTCGTCGGAAAAGGTGGCAGCGGCACGGGGCTCGTCGTGATTCTCGAGAAACCGAACCAGCTTGTGCTGGTAGCTGACGTCACCGCTGAGGTGCGCGCGAACCGATCCGGCATCATGCTTGACCAGATGATCGTAGAGATCCTTGTCGTAGGTGTAATCAAAGCCGAGCTGCTGTAGCTCCCCCTGGAGGCCCCAGTAGACCTCGGCTACAAAGCGGAACTCGGGATTGGCCACGCGGGCAGCAGCGATTGCGCCGGCCCAGAACGGCTCGATGTGAATTCCCCACGTGCGCGCAAACACGTCCGGCAGCACCAGCATCGCCATGTCGCATCGAACGGCATCGCATTGGCCGGCAATATAGACGAGCTGCTCGGTCATGGCCTCCTGCACTTCGGGATTGCCATAGTTGAGCTGCATCGTATCCGGCCATCCGGGGAAATAAGGATCGCGGCCATGCGCGAGAATCGCCGTTTCGGAGCCGAGATCCAGCTTGATGAAGTTCTTGGGCTGCTGTTCGAGATCCGACTCGCCGCCATGGACATAGAAGTCCGGGTGCGCCTCAACCCACGGATGATCGATGGCGGTGTGGTTGGGTACGAAATCCAGCAGCACACGGAGCCCGCGCCGGCGAAGACGATCGCGCAGTATCCGAAGGGCGTACGGGCCTCCGAAATCAGCGTGAACTTCATATTCCGTGATGGCAAACGTCGAGCCTGTAATGTCGTCTTCGGTGAGATCGGGAAGCGCCTGGTGAAAGCCGGCTTGCCACTCGGGAGTCTGCCGCGAGATCTCCGCGCCGGCTGGACCGGTCTGCCAAATGCCAAGCAGCCAAATCCAGTCGAAACCAAGACCGGCGATGCGATCGAGGTAAAGATCCGGTATCTCGTCGAGCTGACAGAGGCGGTCGAGTTCCTGCGAACAGCGATAGAGCCAATCGCGGACATCGATCTGAAAGATGGACGGATTGGGTCTCAGTGGCGGAACCTCAGGTTGTCTTGCGGTTAGGATTCCAGACGCCCGTGCCACGCAGGGCTAGATTGGCGACATGACCGGCGCGCGCTGCCGCCACGCCGACTTCGACGCCGGCATTGGGAGTCTTGCGAGTGTGCATGCACTCAACGAAGTTCTTCAGGTGATCGTAAGCGCCATCGCGGGTCGACCGGGCGGTGAAGATAGTTTCGTCGGGCTCGTAGTTCTCGCTGTATTTGGGAATCTCGTTGTAGACGCTGAAGCCGCGGCGGTGCAGGCGCATGGATGCTTCGGTACCGCGGATCATCAAGCCGCCGCCCTCGATGTAGCCGATCAGCGAGCTGTCGAATTCCACAATGGCGCCTGGATATTGCAGCGCGGCGCTCATGGTGTCGGGCGTCTGCCGTTCCTTGAGAATCGCCTTCATGCCGGTAGCGGTGGCGCGGGACGGCATGTCTTCGCCCATATACCAATGGGCCACGTCGATCCAATGGACAAAGAGATCGGTCATGGCGCCACCTCCAAAATCCCAGTACCAGCGCCAATGCGCGAACTGGTCCCCATCGAAGGGACGATCCGGCGCGTTGCCGAGGAAGCCTTTCCAGTCGAGTTTGCTGAGATCGATTTCCAGGTCGCTCTTCTGCCCTGCGATGTGGTTCTGATACCAGTAAGTGCGGATGAACGTGATCTGGCCGAGTTTCCCTTCGGTGATCAGCTCCTTCGCAAGAACGTAGTGTTCCCAACTGCGCTGCTGCGTACCCGTCTGGACGACCCGGTTCGATGCTTTGACGGCAGCGATGAGCTTGTCGCCCTCTTCGATGGTGTGCGTGACGGGCTTTTCGCAGTACACGTCTTTGCCGGCACTTATGGCGGCAATAATCATGGGCACGTGCCAGTGGTCCGGAGCGCCGATGACCACGGCGTCAATGTCTTTGCGGTCGAGGATCTCATTGAAGTTGCCAAAGTCCTTAGCGTCGGGAGCGAACTTCTCCTTGGCCTCGAGACGGTGGGGTTCGTAGACATCGCAGACGGCGACGATATCGTTCGATCCGAGCTTGTTGAGAATGCTCATCAGGTACTGGCAACGCGAGCCGGTACCGATGGCGCCGACAGTGATGCGGTCGTTGGCGCCCAGAATGCGGCTGTAGGAGGCAGCGGTAGCGAGTGCGCCTCCCATAAAGACCCGGCGGTTCAGATTGCTCATTATGAAAACCTCGAACACATACTTGGTCACATATTACATGGTTGGTTGCCGAGGGAACAAGGAAAGGGCCGAGTTTGCTCGTTAAGTCCAGGCCGGTTTGCGCGGATTTGACGCAGAGATCGCGACGTCCGATCCCGGCAAGAGCGGGGTACTTCCGATCATTCCACTCTGCGGGAGAGTTTACCCGAAGTGCCTTATTAACGAAGTGATTTCCGGCGACTTCGACAAGTACGCCCGCTCCGCCGCCGGCCCCATGATCTCGACCTGAAGCAAGGCGAAGATCGAGGCGTATTTCTTGAAGACTTGAAAGACGTCATTTCGGGCTAGTGCTTTGGCTTGAACCAGCCTCGGCCCGGCAGTACAGGCTGGACGGAGCTAGGGCAAAGTATTTGAACATAGCGGGGCACAGCCAGCCTTCCCGCTCGGCAAGCCGGTACCAGTTTCCGCCCTGCTCCGCC
>JBAUOG010001189.1:0-3447 GCA_049579625.1 Bryobacteraceae bacterium | reverse complement strand
GAACTGGAGCTGCGCGACTCATTCCGTTGGAGTCCGGATGGAAAGCGCATCGCGTTCTGGCGCTTCGATTCGAGCGGTGTCGGAGAGTATCCGCTGATCGATTACACCGGTTCCGTCTATCCGAGCATCAGGATGATTCCCTATCCGAAAGCAGGTACGACGAACTCGGCCGTCAGCATCGGTGTCGTAGATGTCCATTCGGGCAAATCGAAATGGATGGACATTCCGGGTGATCCCCGCAACAACTACATCGCTCGAATGGAGTGGGCCGGGAATCCAAACGAGCTGGTCATCGAGCAACTGAACCGGCTGCAGAACACGGCCGATCTGCTGATCGCCGAGGTGTCGACGGGCAAAACCAGGCAGATTTTTCGCGATCAGGATAAAGCGTGGGTCGATGCGAATGAAATCCGCCCGTTCGGCCAGTCCTTCGTGTGGCTGAGCGAACGCGACGGTTGGCGCCACGCCTACCTTGTGCATCGTGACCAGGCCGAACCCACGCTATTGACGCCGGGCAACTTCGATGTCATCGCTATCTCTGGCGTGTCGGAGATGCAGCACGCCATCTACTTCAAGGCGTCCCCCGACAATGCAACGCAGGCGTATCTATATCGGGCAGACATCGGCGCTGGCGCGGCTCCGCCCGTCCGCATCACGCCTCAAAGTGAGCCGGGCTTCCACACCTATCGCGTTTCGCCGAGTGGTGAGTGGGCATTCCATGGATACAGCCGTTTCGACGACCCTTGGCGCTTCGAGCTGGTTCGGCTTCGAGATGCGCAATCGATGCACATATTCGCCGATAACGCCGAACTGCGAGAGAAGGTCAAACCACTCCTCGCGAACAAGAGTGAGTTCTTCGAGGTGAATGTAGGCACTGGCGTGACGCTCGATGGCTGGATGATTCGGCCCAAGGATTTTGATCCGGCCCGGAAGTATCCCGTGCTCGTGTATGTTTATGGCGAGCCGGCGGGTCAAACCGTGCTCGATGTCTGGTCCGGCAATACCGGCCTTTTCCATCGCGCACTGGCGCAGGACGGCTATATCATCGTGAGCTTTGATAATCGTGGCACGCCCGCCCCCAAAGGCCGTGAATGGCGCAAGATCGTCTATGGCTCTGTCGGCCCGCTCGCCGCCGAGGAGCAGACGCAGGCGATCAGGAAGCTATGCGCCGAACACACATATCTGGACCCGAACCGCATCGCCGTCTGGGGCTGGAGCGGCGGCGCAACCGACACACTGAACCTGATGTTCCGTTCACCCGAAACATATAAGGTTGGGATGGCCGTCGCGCCGGTGCCGGATCAGCGCCTCTACGACACGATCTATCAGGAGCGCTACATGGGCCTTCCGCAGGACAATCCCGACGGGTATAAGCGCGGAAGCGCCATCAACTTCGCCTCAGGTCTTAAAGGCAACCTCCTGCTGGTCCATGGAACGGGGGATGACAACGTGCATTTCCAGGGCTCGCAAATGCTGATCAACAAGCTGATTGAATCCGGCAAGCAATTCACGTTCATGGAATATCCGAACCGCACTCATGCCATCAGTGAAGGTCCGGGCACAACCATTCACCTGTTCAGTTTGCTGTCCAGCTACCTGGAGGAAAAACTCCCACCGACGCCAACCAATGAATGACGCTTGCCAGCAGTGCCCGTAGTTTTAATGAACGTGCTCTTCCGCAGACGCGAATGCGGCGAGCGCAGTCATCGTGTTCTCACAGATGTCAGCCGGAGAGCCGATAGCAGGGACCGACACCAACAGGCCAAGATCTTTGTAGAACTGGATCAGAGGTGCGGTGCTGCGCTGGTAGGCTTCCAGACGGACGGTAATCGATTCCGGCCGGTCATCGTCGCGCTGAAACAATCGGCCTCCGCAGTGATCGCACACGCCCTCCTCTTTGGGAGGTTGTCCGGTTACGTGGAAAACCGCCTTGCACTTTTCGCAGGTTCGGCGGCCGCTCAGGCGCGCGACAATCTCAGCCAGTGGCAATTCGAAGTCCACAACGGCGTTCAGCGAGAGGTTTTCACTTTCCATGTGCGCTTTCAGTGCCTCGGCTTGCGTCAGGGTCCGCGGGAAGCCGTCCAGGATAAATCCGCCGCCGCAGCGGAGGCAGCCGCCCCGTTCGCGGACCATGTCCCATACGGTCGCATCGGGGACAAGCGCACCGCGGCGCATGTACTCCAGTGCCGACTTCATGGCTGGCGATGCCTCGCAAGCGTCTTTGCTGCCCGCAGCCCGGAAGACGTCGCCCGTTGAAAGATGGCAGGCGCCGAGCCGCTCGCGCAGCAGGCCGGCTTGCGTGCCTTTGCCCACTCCCGGCGCACCTAACAGTACGATCCGCCAGGGCGACTGCGTCTCCGCTGGTGGCGCCGAGCACGCGGCGAGGGGACCCTGCAGCCATGCAGCCCGGTCATTCTTGTGTTGTTCGTTCATGATTTACCAGGTCTATGTCAGACCAACGCTTCCCTTCACATATTCCACCCATACGATAAAGCCCATCGTCCCCTAAAGACAATCATCCAATGAGGTTAGAGCCTCACCGGGGCCCCGTCAATAAACAGGGACGGACCCCGTTAGGACGGCCCCTAAGTCGCTGTAAACATTCGCTCTGGCCGAGGGTTGCCAGCACTTCTTCTCCCAGGGCTAGTACTGCGGGAAATGGACACCATAGAGACTCGCGGGATAGTATTGGATGCCGGCTGGATTACAAAACGTAAACTCTGGCGCGGGTAAATAATCAGGGGAAATGACCGGGACTACCGTTTCGCACTATCGAATTTTGGAAAAGCTGGGCAGTGGCGGCATGGGGGTCGTCTATAAGGCTGAGGACACGAAACTCGGACGGATCGTTGCACTCAAGTTCCTGCCCGAAGATCTCGCTAACGATGATCTGGCGTCTGAGCGTTTTAGACGCGAGGCTCGGGCCGCGTCGGCGTTAAACCACCCACATATTTGCACCATCCACGAGGTGGATGAATCCGGCGGCCAACGCTTCATTGCGATGGAGTATTTGGAGGGCCAGACCCTACGCGACAAGATCGCAGACGGACCGCTCCGGATTAATGATCTCTTGAACTTAGCCATCCAGATCGCGGACGCGCTGGATGTGGCGCACCAACACGGCATCATCCACCGGGATATCAAACCGGCGAACATCTTCGTTAACGCACGAGGACAGGTGAAGATCCTGGATTTCGGCTTGGCGAAATCGGTCGACCCTTCACCTGGAAAGTCGTCCTCGGCGACCGCACTATTAGAGGATAGGCCTGCGACAGTCGAAGATCATCATCTGACCACCCCTGGCATCGCGATGGGGACCGTGGCCTACATGTCGCCCGAGCAGGCCCGCGGGGAAAAACTCGACTGGCGCAGCGATCTGTTCAGCTTTGGCGTTGTCCTTTATGAAATGGCCACCGGTTTGGTGCCCTTTGGCGGCACAACCGCCGC
>JBAUOG010001188.1:0-1500 GCA_049579625.1 Bryobacteraceae bacterium | reverse complement strand
GAGCACAACCGCCCAGAACACAATTCTCGGCTCCGGTTTCGCGGATCTCTCGGACTTCAACTGCGTGGCCGCCGGCAAAGAAAACGACGCCAACGCGAAAACCGCCAAAGCGATCACGAATGACCTTGGCAACAACATCGATCAGGACGGCGCGTGCGGGCTCAGCGCCTCCGGCGACCAGACGAAAGTCGACCCCAAGCTGACATCTATCGCCGAAAACGGCGGCCCGATACCGACGCAGGCGCTGCTGCACGGCAGTGCAGCGATCGACGGCGGCAACGACGCCGCCTGTCCGGCTACGGACGCGCGCGGCACCACTAGACCGCAGGGCACCCACTGCGATGTCGGCGCGTTCGAGGCGGTGCTGCTCGGCGCGCCGAGCGCCACGACGGAACCTCCCCAGGGCATTACCGCTTCCGCGGCCACCCTCGAGGCCACGATCAATCTCACGGGCGAGGCTGGCGGCTTTCGCTTTCTGTGGGGCTTGTCGGCCGGCGCGCTGACCGAAGAAACGCCCGAGACGGCGGCGGGCGCCATCTCCAGCGCCACGCCGGAGAGGGAGGAACTCCCCGGGCTGAGCGCCAACACGACCTACTTCTACAAGGCGGTCGCCGACAACGCTTCCGCCAGCACTCAGGCCGGCAACGTCAGGAGCTTCACAACGCCGGCGGCCGGGCCAGTGATCTCCGAAGCGTCTGCCACCGCGATCACCGAAACGACCGCGAAGATCGACATCACGATCAACCCGGGCGGTGCGGACACGGAATATCGAGTCGAATACGGCCATGACAACAGCTACGGCCAGCACACCGAATTCACCGACATCGGCGCCGCCAGCTCCCCGCAGGAAGTCGAAGTTCCGCTCACGGGTCTGGAAGCAGGAAGCACCTACCACTTCGATGTCGTCGCCAAGAACTCGGTTGAACCCGGTGGCGTGAGCAGCGAAGATCGGCAATTCACCACCGAACCCGAAGGCGGCGCCCCGAGGGGCCCTGAAATCTCTGAAGTGTCCGTCGCCTCGGTAAGCGAAACGACCGCCAAGATCGGCCTCACGATCAACCCGGATGGCGCAGACACCAAATACCGGATCGACTACGGCAGCGAAGACCCGTTCGAAGAAGACACCGAATTCGTCGACATCGGGTCTGGGCACACTCCAAAACACCTCGAAGCTACGCTCACCGAACTCGAACCTGCAACCACCTACCACTTCATCGTAGAGGCCGAAAACGAACAGTCCGACGGCAGCGAAACCAGCGCCGAAATGGAATTCACGACCGCCTCCGAAGGCTCCCAACCCGGGCCGCCTCTCGTCTCGGAAGCGAAAGTCGCATCCACGACGCTGACATCGGCGACGCTCGAATTCTCGATCGACCCCGACGGGGCGGACACGACGTACGTAGTCAAGTACGGACCGGGCTCCCCGCCCACCCAGGAAACGGCGCCCGTCGACATCGGTGCGACACACGGCGTCCAGCACATCACGCGCACGCTCACCGG